>WFQT01000144.1 GCA_015486895.1 Anaerolineae bacterium | reverse complement strand
GTGCCCGCACAGGCAGGCCGTAGGCTCATGGCAACAGTTCTCGCCCCCATCAAGAACCAGCACTGTTAGCTAAACAATGTCATCCGACTTTCGGCCCGGCATTGCGCACCGCTGCGGATGCTTCACCAGCAAACTGTTGGAAGTTCTCGTGGAAGAGCTGCGCTAAGTGCTTCGCCATTTTGTCGTACGCATCTTTGTCTTGCCAGGTATTGCGCGGAGACAAGACTTGTGCCGGCACATTGGGGCAAAATGTCGGCACCTGAAAACCAAAAATACGATCATTCACCGTAGGAACCTTGTTTAGGTGCCCGGACAGAGCCGCCTTCACCATAGCCCTGGTGTATGCCAGCTTCATTCGCTTGCCAACGCCATAAGGCCCGCCACTCCAGCCAGTATTGACCAACCAAACAGCAGTGTGATGTCTGCGGACTTTCTCCCCCAGCATCTCGGCGTACACGTTGGGATGCCGAGCCATGAAAGGTGCCCCGAAGCAAGCGCTGAACGTTGCCTGCGGCTCGGTAATCCCTGTCTCCGTTCCTGCCACCTTCGCCGTGTAACCAGAAAGAAAATAGTACATGGCCTGTTCCGGCGTCAAATGGGCAATGGGCGGCAAAACGCCGAAAGCGTCGGCGGTAAGCATAACAATATTTGCCGGCTGGCCGGCCGCCATACCTTTCAGGATAGCGTTGTCAATGTAGCCCAATGGATAGGAAGCACGAGTGTTCTCTGTAAGCGAATTATCGTTCAAATCCACCCGCCGCGTTGCTACGTCAATGCCCACGTTCTCCAAGATTGTACCGAAACGGCGCGTGGTAGCATAAATCTGTGGTTCTCCTGCCGGCGAAAGGTGAATCACCTTGGCATAGCAACCTCCTTCAAAGTTGAAAACGCCGCGTTCACTCCAGCCATGCTCATCATCGCCAATGAGGCGGCGCTCAGGATCAGCGGAAAGAGTCGTTTTGCCAGTGCCAGAAAGGCCAAAGAAAATAGCAATGTCACCCTTTTCGCCTACGTTGGCAGAACTGTGCATAGGCAAAACGCCTTTATCAGGTAATAGGTAGTTCATCACTGTAAAAACTGCCTTCTTAATTTCCCCCGCATAGCTGGTACCACCAATAAGGATCGCTTTACGGCCAAAGTCGATCAGAATAAAAGCATCGGAGTTAGTGTCATCAATTTCCGGTATAGCCCGGAAAGATGGCGCAGCAATAAGGGTAAACTCTGGCACGTGCCTCTCTAACTCTTCCTTTGTGGGGATAATGAACATATTGCGAGCAAAGAGACTCTGCCAGGCATCTTCTGTGATGATGCGGATAGGCAGGCGATGGGCAGGATCGGCCCCGGTAAAGCAATCCTGTACAAAAATCTCCTTGCCTTGCAAATAAGCAGTCATTTTGTTGTATAGAGCATTAAACTTCTCCTGACTAAAGGGCCGATTTATTTCACCCCACCAGATTTCCCCCTCGCTGGCTGGCTCGCGGATGATAAACTTGTCATTCGGTGAACGGCCGGTATGCACCCCTGTACGCACAACAATGGGGCCTAAATGAGCCATGATGCCCTCCCGGCGACGTACAACCTGTTCATACAAAGCCGGCGTCGTCAAATTCCAGTGCACAGCTTCTACGTTATAGATACCATGATTTTCAACGCCATATTTACTGTGTCGTGTTCCTTCTTCATGCATTTCTTACACCCTCCTAATCCGAACAAGCCAGAACTAAAAAACTACCCACTGATTGCACAGATTCCCGCGGATTTTTGGTTTATCTAATCTGCTGGAGCCTGGGAAAAACGACGTATTAGGCTCGACCTAGCTATCTTTACCACAGATTGCCCGGGGCAACACAGATTTTTTCTTGCTTTTCGATCCAAATCTGTGAAATTCTATGTTTTTCTGTGGCTAAAATAAAAACGCCAGGGCCCAGTAATCTGTGTAATCCGGTGCTCTGCGGTTCATTCCCTTGCACCGCGTACAACGATTTCACAGAGCTGCTAATAGGCTCCTTTCCCTTTCAATACAACACCGATAGTGCGCCACAGAATCTGAGCGTCCAGCAAGGGAGAATAGTGCTGGATGTAGTACAGGTCGTCCTCCGTATGCAGTTGCATGGGATGGTCACTGCGACCGTTGATCTGCCACCAGCCGGTGATGCCTGGGGGTACAGCAAAGCGCTTGTGCTGCCAGGCCTCATACTTTTCTACCAGAGAAGGCAACTCCGGCCTGGGCCCAACTAAACTCATATTTCCTTTTAAGACATTAAAAAGCTGCGGTAGTTCGTCTAAACTCGTATGACGTAGAAAACGGCCCACCGTCGTAATACGCGGATCGTCCCTCTTCTTGTGCAAAATGGCACCTGCTTTTGTTACTCCGGTAAATTGTTCTTGTAGAGTCTCCGCATTAGCCACCATGGAACGAAACTTGTACATAGTGAAGATACGACCATTTTCGCCCACCCGTTGTTGTTGGAAGATTACCGGCCCCGGGGATGTGACTTTCACAAGCAATGCAATCAAGAGCATAAGAGGGAAGACGACGATCAATGTAGCTCCGCCAACAACCAGATCAAAAACACGTTTCACCAAGCGGTTAAAACCGTCAATCGCGGGATCGCGCAGGCCAATGAGAGGAATTCCCCCGTAGTTCTCTACAGTCGCCCTGAAAAAAGTTAGATCAAAGTAATCGGGGACTACGTGCACCCGCACCGGGAAAGATTGCAAACTTAGCACCATGTTCTCCAATGCCCGGTGGGCCCGCAGCGGCAAGGCGAAGATAACTTCATCCACATGATAACCTCTCACTACTGAGAGCACGTCAGCAGCACGCCCCAACACCGGCACGCCGCTAAAAGAACGGTGTTGCTTAGTCGCATCATTGTCTAAGAAACCAATTACCGTTAAACCGGTCCACTTTTCCTGCTGAAGTTGCGTCGCCAACTGACGGCCCACCTTGCCGGCACCGATGATCAGAACATTCTCCACATCCTGCTGTCTTGGTCCTACGAGCCACCTGAACACTCCACGCAGCACAGCCCGATGGAGATAAATCGCCAACAGGTTAACAATCACGAAATATACAAATAATAATCGAGACACATCTCGATAGAAAAGATAAAGCAAGCTAGCGAACAGCGCCATTGCGATAATGTGCGACGTTAATAACGTCTGTAATTCATCCACAAACCGCAAAGTGCGCCGATAATCATAAGCCGAAGTGAATACAAAGATCAATGGCCAAATGATAATAATCCAGAAGTACAAAATAGGGGGCGCGTAGAGAGTGTAGACGGACAAATCGTGGCCGTAGGGCAAGACATAACGCAAGCGGATGGCCGTAAACCAACTCAGCAACGTCAATATCATATCGGAGATCAGCAGAAAAACAGCGTAGTTCGTTGTGTGTTGCGCTCGCATCTCAACACCCCGCGATGCCGTACTCACATTCATTGACACCACACCGGCAAGGGAACAGCCAAAATGGACCCGGTGGGGGCACATGCATCACGCATTTTCAACATAAATTGCAGCCACAAGTTACATAAATTAAACAACGACGAAGCCGATAGGATTTATAGGGGCGAGGTACGCCTTGCCTCTATTCATGGGATCGCTTTCGTCCTTTATGGTTGCTATTATAGCACCAGTACTTGCTCCGTACAATTAGCAACAACGACCTGTCATGGCCTATTATCCGCTTTAATGCATCCTGAGAGCAATATGAGTAGTGCGACATGGAGCACAGACCTTAAAACAGGATAATGCTCGATAGACTTCATTGGGAATAGAGAGAAGAAAGGGGTATTACAACAGTAAGAAAAGCGCGCCCTATGGTCAAGAATACCGTCATCACCAATAAACACACGAAACAGCACGAGCTACGAGGGCCGGGAAGAGAAACCGACCTGACTTGTAAACCTGTAAAGGAGAAAAGACCACAAAATGAACCCTGCCCTTTTCTCCTATTGTGCAAGGGGATATTTTGTGTTAAGGTACGAAAGTGCTTTGTCCAAAAGCAAAAGGAGAACATGCTTGCAGTTGTCTCGGCAAACAGGGTTTACTGCCCCCTAAAATAGGACGCAGCACCCGCACCGCACCTGCAGGCCTGTCTTAGTCCCATCTAACTAACAGGCAATTTCACCGGAGTAGTGCCGTTCCCGGAGAATCCGAGTGTGCCATAGGCACAAATGTGCACGTAGAAAAACGTTGACCTTGTTTTCATCCCCCGTGGTGCGGGCGTACCAGTATGAGTGCCTGCTCTGCTTAGATTGCTGAGAGGATAGCCATTGAAACACCTTTACCGGTTCATATCGCGAGAAATAGCACCTAATCTGTTGGAGAGAATGCTATTCGATGCTGACACGTAAACTTATCCCTATCGGGGGTGGCTTACTCATACTGCTTGTCTTCGCATTCGGCGGCCGGCCAGAAGTAAACGCCCGGCCGGGGATGCAGACGGCAGGCGTTTACCCCACGCCCATGAACAATCCCATGAGCTTAGTGCATCATCCCGGTAACTACGCTGCTGCGGAGTACTGGGGCATTGATCCACAGCGCTATGCGTTAACGGGCGGCTTGCGCACTTTCAACTGGGCGGAGGTAGAAACCAGTGATGGTCATTTCGATTGGTCTCGCATTGATAGCTGGCTACAGAAACAAGTGAACTCCGGGAAAATGGCTGCTATTGCCATCAGTACCTACAACGGGCGCTGCTGCGGTGGTATCACTGCATTGCCAACTTACCTGCGGCAGGAACCATATGTCGTGCGCACCGGATCCTGGCTTATTCCTCGTTACTGGAATAGCACTTACCAACAACGCTACCACCGTTTTATTCAGGCCTTTGGCGAGCGCTATCGCGACGACCCGCGGATAGAGTGGGTTGCTTTAGGCACGGGGATTTACGGTGAGACCCGGGCCAGTAACGAGCGCGACCGCCCTGCGATGGTTTCTGCCGGCCTGACCAGTGATAACTGGATTAGCTACGTGAATCGAATGGTTGATTGGTACGTGGATGCTTTTTCCGAAAACGGTCAACTGCGTAAAGTCCTCTTCGTACAATCCGCCCCATACAGTATCAGTCCCCGAGAGCGTACAGCTATTGACATGCACGCCGCCGCCAAAGGGGTAGGGTTCTCATTGAATTCGTTATACGAGGACATGGAGGGCGCTTATTACGGCGAGAACGGTTCTTGCAATAACTGCGGCATTTACGATGTACCGTTGCGCTACGAAGAGAAAGTGCCATTGACCTTCGAGACGTACGAGTATATGCTCTGCGATGATACACGAGTCTACTGGGGTATTCTCAACGGCCTGGACAAACATCCTACCTACTTACGCTTGAATATTGATCTCCTATACCGCTTTTTGAGCTGGACTAACCCAACGCCACCCGGCCCGAATGATACATCTCGGGACAAAATAAATGACATCGCTATCTTCCGCTGGGCACAACAGTACGAAGGCGTGACCGTAAACAATACGCCTAGCGCCTGGGTTGCCATGCGCGAGCATCGCTATCCTTGGACAAACTGTGCTACTGGGAAGACTTGGCTGAACCATCCCCAATGGGGTAACTTCGAGTTTTACCTGAAGCAGGACGATGGTGTTGCCGGGGGCAAGACTTACGTAGTTACCAACGACCCCACAGTAGAGCATTTCCGCTACCAAAAGAACCCCTATGATCCTGTGCTACCCCCCGGCAGAGAAGGATGGGTAGCCAGGCGCACCGACCAAGCCACCGGCAATCCATACATGTGGTTCAAGATTGATGATGGCTACATCTACGGCGGCAGCGGCACAGTGACCATCACGGTGACCTACCTGGATCACGGCACAGACACCTGGAAATTAACTTACGATGGTGTCAATGGCGAAACTGTGGCTACACCACAGGGAAGCAATGTGCCTTACGTTCAAAAGCAAAACAGTAACCAATGGAAAAGGGCAACTTTTGTCATTGCGGATGGTTACTTTAGTAATCGTTTGTTTGGGGAAAGCGATTTTCGCATCGATTGCAACGGGGATGGAAACGAATATATCCATTTTGTCGACGTCACCAAAGGGAGTAGCTATCACCCCAATCCAACCCCTATCCCCTTAGAAACAATAGAACCACCACCGTTCACCGGCGGAGACCTCTTCGCCGGTGCAGGAAACGCGCCGACCATAGACGGCAATTTGAACGAATGGGACCCTACGTCAATTTTCACTTTGACGGCTCGCAATGCAGCGACTACCGTCAACCCGCCCACCTCAGACAGTGACCTCTCCATGAAGTTATGGATCCGCTGGGACGCGAGCCATTTGTATCTTGCCGGCTTCGTCCTCGACAATTTCATCGTTAATGATAGTAGTGACATTTGGCGAGATGATTCGGTAGAACTGGCTTTTGACGGGCTCAACGACCAGCAATCACACTGGTTTGAGGATGATCACCAGTTCACCATCGCTGCCGATGGTCGGCTATCTGACTTTGCGCGGACGGTAACAGATCTACCCGTAGCAACACACCAGGTCCCGGGCGGCTGGACTTTTGAATTTGCCATCCCAGCCTCCCGATTGGGCCTTTCGCAGCTATCATTAGGGCAAAATATTGGCTTCGACATTGGCTTACACGACGACGATAGCGGCGGCAATTGGGATAGCTACTTGATCTGGGCCGGGGACAGCACGACTTCGCACCCGGAAAACTTTGGGCACATTCACATATCGGAAACCTCGGAGCAGCCGACGCCTACTATTACGCCCACTAACGCGCCGACGACGCCAGCGCCATCACAGACCCCAACAATTACGCCGACTGCTACCTCTACGCCGACGCCACGCCCGGCGGACCGCACTCTGCACGCTACCCACTTAGCACAGCCTCCCACCATTGATGGCGATCTCTCGGAGTGGAGTGGCAATGCCGTCGCCACACTGAATAGCGGCACCGCTGATACGGTTTTGCCTATCTCTCCTCCTTCTTCATCTGACCCAAACGTACAGCTTTGGCTTGGTTGGGATAGTGAAGCACTGTACGTGGCAGCACTGGTCAATGACGCTCAAATGGTTGCTGACAGCAATTACATCTGGCACGACGACTCGATAGAGATCGGCATCGATGGTAATCATGACTTCTTCAGCGACTGGAACGGTCCTGATCACCAGTTTACCTTCGCCGTTGACGGCCGGGTTGCTCGTTTCGGTAGCCCCTTCACTGGTTTAACATACGCCTACCATAAACTTCCTGGCAGTGGTTGGTCATTAGAGGTGAAACTACCGTGGTCCGAGTTACGTTTTTCCCCGACCAGTGCCACTATTGGCTTTAACTTCGCTTACCACGATGATGACGATGGCGGCAGTTGGGACTACTACTTGATTTGGGAAGGGGATAGCACCAATAGCGATTATAACCTGTTCGGCGATTTGCTGTTGGATAACGCTGTGGATCCCACAGCGACAGTGACCGACATACCAACTACCACGCCGACACTAACGCCGACATCTACGCCTACTGAGACACCAACACTGACATCCACGTCTGCCGACACACCGGCACCAACACCAACCGACACACCAACACCAATGCCCACCGACACGCCGGCACCAACACCCACGCCTACCGATACGCCGACACCAACGCCTACCGACACGCCGACACCAACGCCTACCGACACGCCGACACCAACGCCTACCGATACGCCGACACCAACGCCCACCGATACGCCGACACCAACGCCGACCAACACACCCACGGCAACGCCGACCAACACACC
>WFQT01000143.1 GCA_015486895.1 Anaerolineae bacterium | reverse complement strand
TTTGTATTCGAAAATTACGGGATAGCTCCCAGGAAAACATAGCGTAGCGGATTGCAGTCCATGCAAAGCAAGCGATCTATTCCAAAAATAGGCCACAGATTGCACAGATTTTTAGTCTGCTTTGAAGATAGAACGCTGATGAACGCAGATCAACGCTAATTAGCGCAGATTCCTAAGAATTACCTGCGTTGATCTGTAAAATCAGCGCAATCAGCGTTCTTATTTTCACCGTCTTCGGCGACTACCCCTTATCCCTTCCCCTAACTATAGGCGAGGGAAGAAGGAGCCGGAAAACAAATAACGGCAGTTCTCGCTTCCCTCTCCCAAAATTGGGAGAGGGAAGGAATGTCGAACGCAGTGAGACAGGAAAGGAGAGAGCTAAATGAACAGCCAAACCTGCACCACCCCAAGTTATCAAGAAGATACGAAATACGCGTCATGTCTTATTTCCATCCGCTATGGTGCGCCGCAGGCGCATGATAACTCCCTTTGCTTACACACGCCCCCCATGTCTTTACTGGTGCACATAAACGGGCGTGCTTAGTGGCGCCCACAGGTAAAGCCAGTGCGCCTCGGGGGTGCGCATGTTCAGGCAGCCATGGCTCATGGGATAACCGAAGTTATGATGCCAGTAAGTGCCATGAAAGGAATAACCGCTGTAAAAATACATCACCCACGGTACATTGGGGAGATCGTAGCCGGGGCCGGTCATGCGCTGGGAAGTCAATTTCAAATAAATGTGATAAAGCCCCAAAACCGTAGGATGAGTCGGCGTGCCACCACTTACGCTGGTAGAAAACATTGGCTTGCTTCCCTCATAAGCAACAATCCGCTGGGTGGTCACATTCACGTCAATCCACTTCCCCTGGCTCATCGGATTCGGTGCCACCGGTGGCGCCAGTGGATTTCCTTCTCGCTTGGGAATACGCAATTTTTGGCCGGCCCAGATGTAATTGGCGCTGCGCAGGTTATTGGCGGCGATAATATCCGTGACATTGACGCTATAGTGAGCCGCAATGTCAGCTAAAGTCTCACCCCATTGAACTACATGCTCTTCATAAGTTACCTTTTCTTCCGGTGGTACTGGCGTTGGGAGGGCAACCTCACTCTGCACCTGAAGCCGCTGACCGATCCAGATATAATCACTGGAGCGAAGACCATTGAGTACCATGAGTTGAGGCACCGTCATATGGAAACGCAAAGCGAGGCTGCTCAGCGTATCACCAGCCCGGACGACGTAATACTTCGGTTCCGGATTGGATGTTGGTTGGGGCACGGTCAACTTCTTCCCCGGCCAAACGAAATTTGGCGAACGCAAGCTGTTAAGCTGCATAAGTTGGCCCAGAGTAGTGCCGAAAAGCTGGGCAATACTGCTCAACGTCTCGCCAGGATGCACCGTGTAAGTCACTGTTGCTTCCTGCGCCTGTGCAACCAGGGGAAAAAGCAACAGGATCAGGAGAAAAATCGAAGCAAACCACTTTGAAAGTCGTGATTTCATATATCACCTCCAAGGCAACTACATGGCGCAGCAAGCCTCAACTAACATAAAGCCAGCAGTAAAAAATTGTTTAGAAGTTCAACTTCTTGCAGAAGTTGAACTTCTAACGGAAGATGATTCCTGGACGCTCACTAAGCAGCAAAATCTTCGCCACGGACGTCGTTTTTACTGAGTAATACTCTATCATCAGCAAGCGGACAGGCACCTGTCAGTCCCATTGCCTATCGCAGATGCCCTTAGTGACCTAGTGACCCTCGACAAGCAATATGGACAGGCCAGGCTAAACTGCGCTAAAATGTCCTCGGGCCTTTATGTTGCTAATCGTGTTGCTGCTTAGGTAATTTACCGGGTTCATCAGTGTCGATCTGTTCTACCTATAATGTAAAAGCCATTAATCTATGTTAACAATCAGTCACTTCCAGGAACCTGAGCGATTATCTGATATTTTACCAGAACCTCAGTTTATTTCCAAGGGGTCGACATGAGCCTACGACGCACCATAGCGGGTGAAAATGGGGGATAACACATAGTACGCATTACGTGATGCGTGCGGGGCGCCTGGCACCAATGTCTGAAAATTTATTGCCAATCCGTGTTTCACGCGAGCAAAAAACGCGGTGGCCTTGCGTCAAGCGTTATATCCTTTTTTAGAGAAGAGGAGAATGCCTAATATGACGGACCTTTCTGTGCCGAAGATTGAAGAAACGCCCCCGATCATTGAGAAATTGTTAGTCTATCCTTATCCAGACTTGACCAAACTGTGGGTACGCATTGATATATCCCCACCCGCCAGCTACTCGAACGTGGAAGTGATACTCTTCTCACCTGAAGGACAGCAGTTAAGCGAATTCCACATCATAGAAAATCGTGATCCTAACATTTCGGCTACAATGCACTTGCGCTCTCAACCACGAGAGGGGGAGAACTACCGCCTTGACGCCATCTTGAGCCGGGATGGTAAGATCTTAGCCCAAGAGAGTAAGACATTTCCTTTGGTATTCGTAGAA
>WFQT01000142.1 GCA_015486895.1 Anaerolineae bacterium | reverse complement strand
TCTAAGTAGTAGCTGAGCAGCAAAATGGCCGTTAACAAAATGGCAAAAGGAACATAAGCACTGAAATCTGTGTAATAGGCAGGGTCCAGAGCTCGGAACCATTGATAATGATATCTGATCTGGTACGCCAACCAGAAACCTACGTTGATCAGGATGCCATCCCCCAGCGCGACAAGCCATGGCAATGCTGAGGAACGAGTTGTAGACGATAAGCCTGCCTTCATCCTAAAATCCGTCTGTAAACAGCAATAGTTTCGCTGGCAGTTTTGTCCCAGTTGAATGTACGGGCTCTCTGAGCGCCTTGTTGGCCTAACTGACGGCGCAGTTCGTAGTCCGCCAGCAGACGACCGAGAGCATCGGCCCAGGCGTCAATGTCCATGGGGGAAACCAGCAAGCCTGCCTCACCAATGACTTCCGGCAGCGAAGAAGCGGCAGCAGCGACGACCGGCGTGCCGCAGCCCATAGCTTCTAAAGCCGGCAAACCAAAGCCTTCGTAAAGCGAGGGGTAGGCGAAAACGGTGGCAGCACTGTACCACTGACGCAACGAATCGGCTGGCAGAAAGCCGGGGAAGCGCACGGCTTCGGATAAACCTAACGCGTCTACCAACGAAAAGATTTTCTGGTAATACCATCCTTTGGCACCAGCCAAAATCAACGGTATATCGCGATTGCCACTCCGCTCCCGCCACGCCGCATAGGCGTGAATTAACAGCTCAATGTTCTTGCGTGGCTGCAACGTGCCTACATATAAAATAAACTGCTCCGGCAACCCTTGTTGCTGGCGCCAGCTATCCACTTCCTCTGCAGGAAGTGGCTGAAACCACCGGTCTACGCCATTATAGACTACCTGCACTCGCTCTTCCGGCACATCTAACAGGCGAATGACATCTTGTTTAGTGTTCTCAGAAACAGCGATGATAGCCGCCGCTCGCCGTGCCGACTGCCGCGTGACCCAGCGCAAGTAGCGGCGCTGCCAGAAAGGAAAAGCTTGTGGGTAGCGGAAGAAGCTCAAATCATGTATAGTGATGATGGTAGGGACCGTCACCGCGATAGGCGCGGCAAAAGCCAGGCCATGCAGCAACTCGCCGGCGAGTTGCTGTATCACCTTAATCTGGAGAGTCTGCTCCCAAAGAATACGCGCAAGCGGCTGTCGTGTTGACCAACTGGGACGGTGAATGATAATGCCTGGCGGCGGAACATATTCCGGATCGCCAATAAAAGCCCAAAAGAGAGCACCCTTCGCCTCGTGGCAGTGAAATGGCAACCGTTCCAGTAATTGCCGGCTGTAACCACTAATTCCGGCGTTCCGATAGCTGTTTCCTGTGTTCAATAGGAGAGCGTTAAGAAAAATACGGTCCCCGATCATCTTCTTTCTTATATTGACCATAGCAAAAGTTATTATAGCATAGGGACGATAAAAAGAAACAAAAACAAAGAGAAGCTGCCGGCTCAGTCAGGTCACTGGAGGCACCCGAACCGGCAATTGCATACTCAGAAGCGAGCAGTTACATTTAGGACAGATCGCACCCTAAAGACTCCCATCGGAACTCAATATGATGTTCCCAAACCACCATCTTTGTGTTATAATGTCATATATAGAAGCAAGTGTCCTGACAAGGTATCATCATTAATGTTTAGGGGCATTTCTTGGCCCTCTGAACAAATTCGGGGCTCAAAGGGTGCTGCCGCGCCTCTCCCTGTGGGGACGAGGCGGCTCGGCGTGGGTTGCTTTCCTCTCCCAGAGTTGGGGGATACCGGCTGGGGGGCTGGCCATAAGTCACAGAGCCCCAAATCTTGCGAAGCAACCCCTTGAGGGGCTATCGGCGGGTAAAAACGACATCACTCCAGGTTATTGAGAAGATACCTGACAAGTGCAATATTAACAGGCAATGGCCTCAACGATAAGGAGTAGCCATGTCCCGCATCATCGCAGTCACCAACCAAAAAGGCGGGGTGGGCAAAACCACGACAGTCATCAACTTAGGGTTCGCCCTCATAGAAAAAGGCAAAAGCGTTCTTTTAGTTGACCTGGATCCCCAGGCATCGCTTTCACAGAGTTTCGGCTATGCTTTAGCCAGCAAGGAACAGTCCATCTATCTGGTCTTGATAAGGCCAAACGTTACCGTGGAGCGGATCATGCGCTACCCCCGGCCGGGAAAGCCACTGGCTGTTGTGCCCGCAAACATAGACTTAGCAGCCGCCGAATTAGACTTAGGAGATAAACCACACCGCGCTTTCGCCTTAAAGAATGCCTTGCAGCCAGTGAGACATCGCTTCGACTTCGTACTTATTGACTGCGGCCCTACTTTAGGGTTGTTAACTGTCAATGCACTGGTCGCTGCAGATGAGATTATTATCCCCTTGCTGGCAGAATACTTGGCCTTGCGAGGAATGCACAATCTCTTTGAATCCGTAGCCCGTGTGCGGCAGAGGCTCAACCCAGCGCTGAAAATCGCCGGTATTTTGGGCACCATGTACGACGGGCGCACAATCCATGCCCGGGAGGTAATGGAAGAAGCTCGAGAAGTCTACGGCACTTATGTTTTCCCTTTTGTGGTGCGCAAGAGTGTCCGCTTTGCCGAAGCGCCCGCGGCAGAGCGATCTCTACTGGAATACGCGCCGAGTCATCCGGGCGCAGAGGTCTATCGTCAGTTAGCGGAGGTAATAATCAATGGCCGACAACATGCATGACGGTGCTGCAAACGCGCCAGAAGAAGAGCCGGTGGCCCAGCCATCTGGCATTGACGCCTTATTCATGGAAACACCACCCACAGTCGCTCCAGTTGCACCGCCGGAAACAGCCGATTTTGGCTCGACAACTTTAGCCGACGAAGCAGCAGCTATGGCACCGGAGGAGGAATCTGCTCCCACGCCACCAGAAGGAAGCTCAATTTCCCCTGCACCAGAGGGAGAAGCAAGCACAACGGCACCTGCTATACCTGGAGAGGAGCCAACATCCCAGCCGAAAGAGATCACACCGCCAGTAGAAGGAGACATCGCCGTGCCACCTGGCGGTGAAACAGCACCAACGGAACCCCCAATCCCTGGCGGTGAGATTGACCTGACGCCTACCGAACCGGTTGTCCCCACTGCCGGCTACGGCGGTGAGACGACAGGCGGCGAGATCACCGGAACAGAGGAAAGCGGTGGCACAGTGACGCCAGTACCAGAGGTAAGGGCAATTATGCCACCCGGAAGCGTCGTGACTACCCCGCCGGGGCCCGATGACAAAACGGAAATCGTCATCCCGACGCCATCCCCGCTAACGCCAGAAGAGCGACAGAAACTGTTGGACAGCTTGGGACCCGACGCTGTATCCAGCTTGAGGGTTAAAATTAAAGAGCTAACCGGGTCTGTCACCCAGGAACTAAGCAGCCGCCCCAACTTAGCTCGCCACGCCTTGGATGCTTTGCGGCAGGGCCAGGAGATACTCTTCGCTACACCGGAACGCTTGGCGGATAGCGAGTATATCGTCAACCAAGTGGGCATCTTGGTGAACAACGTCAAACAGAGTAAAAGAGCGGGCCGTTATTACGGACCCCGGCTATTGGCTTATGAAATGGCCTGGTTTGTTGCTCTGGTAACGATTTTTACCGCCGATGTCATCTGGGCGGAGAACATCCGCTCCTGGTTAGCCTCATGGTGGGTCGGCGGTGTCGCGGCCGCAGGCAGCATGTTCCTATTACCCTTACTCAACACCTCCCTCTGGGGCGGCATTGGCGGAGTAGTAGGAGCCATGTACAGCCTCTGGTGGCATGTCTCTGACCAACAGGACTTCAACCCCCAGCATAATCTGTGGTACCTAACGCAACCTATCATGGGATTTATCTTAGGAGCGGTAGTTTACCTGATCATCGGCAGCGGCTTCTTAGCTGTGCAAGGCTCCATGCCGACAGTAGGGAATGACGTAATGCAATACTTCCCGGCCTTGGTAGCAGCGCTGGGTGGTTTTCGCCAAAAATTTGCCTACGAACTGTTTGACCGGCTGATGCAAGCGATCACGCCGCCAGGGAAGTAGAAACCGTCGGCATGGTCCATTTCGAATCGAAACAATATTGACCAATAGGGCCGGAAAGAAGGCCACAGAATAACACGAAAAGGCACAGAAAAGACCGAAGACAACAATTATCCGTGTACTTCTATGTCATTCCGTGGCCTAATCAACAGCGACGTCTCGGTAGACTTGTCAAGATGGGAAATAGCTCTTTTAAACCATACCAAACCGTCTTTGAGCAGGTGACTGCCACAACCGAGATGATGGTCTACAAGGAGGAGGCATTGATACCTTTCTATGAGTTCCTAGATAGCTACCTGAGCCGGGTAAAGCCGTTGTTAAAAGACAGAGCATTGGCGGAGTGGAACGCCGCCATTACCGGGGAAAGCCGTTATACGGAACAGGCAGCCCGGTTGCAAGAAGAATACAAACGGCTACACGCCGATAAGGAGACGTTCACCCAACTGAGCGCCTGGCACGAAGACAATGAGGCAATGGATGAGCCCTTATTGCACCGACAGTTAAAGCTGATCTACTTAGCATACGCGGCTAACCAGTGGGATAGTGACATCATCAGTCAAGTCACGAAACTGGAAAAGGAGACCAACGAGAAATACATCACTTTTCGCAGCAGCTACGAAGGGCGACAAGTCTCGGACAATGAGCTACTACAAGTGCTGAAGACAGAATTAGATAGCGACAAACTGCGCCAAGCCTGGGAGGCCAGCAAAGAAATCGGCGAGCAAGTGGAAGCAGATGTGCGCCAACTGGCCCGGCTCCGTAATCAGGCAGCCCATAAATTGGGCTACCGCGACTTTTTCCAGATGAGTTTGACCCTCTCGGAGATCAAGGAAGAGGCACTATTCTCCGTGCTAAATGCGCTAAAAGCCGAAACAGATGCCCCTTTCGCCCGGCTCAAAGGGAAATTAGATGCTGCTCTCGCTAAACGGTACAGCGTGCCCGTGGAATCCCTCATGCCATGGCATTATCACGACCCCTTCTTCCAGCAAGCACCGGAGATTAGCCATGTCAACCGTGACCACTTCTTCGAGGATGTCTCCCTGGAAGCATTAGCGGTGAAGAGCTATGAGGGCATTGGCCTAGACGTCCAAGACATTTTAGGGCGCAGCGACCTTTACGAGAGGGAAGGCAAATATCAACACGCCTTTTGCATTGACATCGACCGGGAGGGAGACGTGCGGGTCATTTGTAATTTGCGTCCTGACGCCCGCTGGGCCAGCACGTTGCTTCACGAATTGGGCCACGCCGTTTACGACAAATACCACGATCCCCAAATGCCATATCTGCTTCGTCAACCGGCGCACACCCTCTCCACAGAAGCCATCGCCATGCTCATGGGCCGGTTAACATACAACCCGGCCTGGCTGGAGCAAATTTTAGGGCTGAGCCAGAGTGACATTGCCCAAGTCGCCCCGTCTGCGGCTGCCCAACAGCAACTCGACATGCTGACTTTCACTCGCTGGGCGCTGGTGGTGGTACACTTCGAGCAAGCCATGTACGCCGACCCGGATCAGGATCTGAACACTCTTTGGTGGCAATTGGTGAATGATTTGCAAATGCTGCGAAAACCGGAAGGGCGGGATAAACCGGATTGGGCAGCGAAAATCCACATCGCTCTCTACCCGGTTTACTATCAAAACTACATCTTGGGCGAACTATCCGCCTCGCAAATTCTGCACTATATTGATGCCAACCTCGGGGGGCTGGTGAACAACCCAGCGATGGGGCAATGGCTGGTGGAACGAATTTTCCGCCCTGGAGCGCTACATCCCTGGGATGAAGCATTATCATACGCCACCGGCGAAACGCTGCAGCCAACCTACTTTGTCGGCCAATTCGCAGCCCCGAACACCCCTTAAAAGCCATTTTTTCACCGCCGAGTGCGCGATGGGGCGACTGAACCAAGATGGGATTGGAGCGGTACGATCCCGCAGAGAGAAGAATAAGAGATTTTGAGACTTTGCTTCTTCGCGCCTTTCCGTTTGGCTTTTTGGCTCTGGGTTTAGCCAGGTTAGGCGCTTACCAGTGAAATTCTTGTACGATGAACAAGAAAACAAAAATTTAACGCAGGGCCGAAAAGTAGCATAGGGCCTCGTGCCCATTTGTGGGATACACGCTCACCGGCAACTCTACCAGGACTTTGTTAATATCTTGCCAGTGATATTCTTGTACGATGGACAAGAAAACAAAAATTGCAACGTCTGCAAAGCCTGCCTTCGCAGGCTAAATCCAGTCACCGGAGGGCGACTTCGCAGATGTTGCCCGCAGTTTCCAACTGCCGGGCCTCCGTTTGGCTTTCTTGGTTCTGGTTAGACCAAGTTAGGAACTCAGAAACCACAGATTGCACAGATTACACTGATTTTATTGTCTTAAATCTGCGAAATCAGTGTAATCTGTGGTTAAAAAAACGCCAGAGTCCAGTATCTAATTCACCTATGTGAGGACCCATTTGCACTGGCAACAAATATGATCACTTGGAGATTCAATCATGACAAACAAGAAACAAATGCTTACAGAACAGCTCGGCTATATTTTCGCCCCCCCTGCTTACAAACACGCCCCCGGCTCGCCGGAACTAAATGTTTTCCTGCGTGAACATCCCACGGAGAAGCATTTTGACCCCATCAGAGTTCAAATTCTTGTAGCTTCCGACGACGTCGGAGTTGTGGAAACGCTCGTTGTTGAACTCCCCTGGCCCAAAAGCGAATCTTATCGCGCCTGCGCCGGCCGCATCACTCTAACCGATCACAAGGAGAAAGAGGTAAACATGTTCTGTTTTGGCGGCAGTCTGGCCATCTCGCCGGGCAAGGACGTTGTCGCCTGCACATTGACATCCCCAGCTCCTATTATCGAACTCACCTTTGAAACAAGCATTTACACCCGTTTGGCCGAAGAATGCGAAATTTTACTGGCCGAACGCGAGGCTGCTCAAGCTAAGCAGAAGGGTGCCTACTTGAAGCGATTGGCTGCCGCCGAGCCAGCAGCGCTTTACGCAGCTTGCCTGCTGGCACTACAAGAGAAATTCAAGGACTTTCCACACAAGGAAGAGTTTAGCATTGCCCAGTTAACGGCCTTCATTAAGGATGAAATCAGCGTCCTGCAAGAGCAACAACGATGGCCTACAGCAGTACTAACCTTGAACGACTTGTTATGACCATCCAATACTGATACGACCGCCACCCTGACCGGTCAGAGAGCAGCTTCCCCCCATGCGAACCATCTACCTGACACTAAGCTGGGCCGCCGGCATCTTCTTAGCCGACCGGCTGTGGCAATACCGTCTCTTGGGCTGCCATAGGCCAACCTGGTATATCTGGTCCCTCTTTTTGCTGATCTTATTCCTGACAGTTTACCGTCAGTGGCAAGAAAAACGAATCGCAGGCGGCTTGCTCATATTCGCATTCTTCATTGGTGGCATTTGGCGCTACCAACTGCAACCTTTTGCCCCCTGCTGGCATGCCGACAATATCGCGTATTATGCCGGTCAACTGCCTGGAAAAGTGAGCCTCACCGGCCTCATTGTCGGCGAACCGGACGTTCGTGACTATCGCATCGGCTACCGTTTGCAAGCGGAAACTATCAAGTTAGAAACAGAACCCCATCACGTCAGCGGACAGGTTCTCGTCTGGGGAGACCCGTTTCCCCGCTACGTTTACGGTGACCGGGTGCGAGTGCAAGGCAAATTAGAGCAACCGCCCGTATTCCCAGACTTCAATTACCGCCGCTACCTGGCGCGGCAAGGAATCCACGCCATGGTGCGGCAAGCAGAAATCACACCCATTACTTCCGGCCACGGCTCTGCCTTCTGGCGCTCCCTCTTTGCCGTCAAAGCAGTCGCCCGGCGCACTGTGGACCACCTGCTGCCGGAGCCGGAAGCTGCTTTGGCTAACGGCATCCTTTTGGGCATCGAATCAGGCATCCCCAGAACGCTTTATGGCGACTTCAACGCTACTGGCACCAGCCATATTATCGTCATTTCCGGCTTCAACATCTCTATCATCGCCGGCGTGTTCCTGCTGTTTTTCCGGCGACTGTTAGGGAAACGACGAGCCGCCATCCCGGCCATTATCGGCATACTTCTCTACGTGCTATTGGTGGGTGCCAATGCCGCCGTGCTACGAGCCGGGCTCATGGGCATCATTTTCATCGCCGCCATCCTGTTCGGGCGACGCAGCACTGCCATCATCTCTCTTTTCGCATCAGCGCTGATCATGCTGCTGCTTAACCCACTGACTCTCTGGGACATCGGCTTCCAATTGTCCCTCACAGCTACTTTGGGCCTCATCCTGCTCACACCCACGTTGGAAGCACGTACTCGCCTCTTCTTAGCCCATTGGCTGCCGGCCGCCTGGTTGGACAGTGTTATGGGGTGGCTCAATGATGCTTTCGTAGTCACTTTGGCAGCACAAATCGTCACCACGCCGATGATTGTAGCTTATTTCGGGCGCTTCTCCTTAATTTCCCTGCTAACCAACTTCCTCATCCTGCCAGTTCAGCCGGCCGTGATGATTGGCGGCGGCATCGCCCTTTTGGCCGGGCTCATCTGGCTGCCACTGGGCCGCCTGTTCGCCGTGATACCCTGGCTGACATTAGCTTACACCGTAGCGGTGGTGCGCTGGAGCGCCCACCTGCCTCATGCTTCCCTCGTTGTCTCCGCAACCTTACGCCAGGCGGCTGCTATGTTCTACCTCCTCTTCGGCGCCCTCTTCATCCTCTGGCTACAACGAACTCCCAAGCCACTCTTCCCCGCTTCATGGGGGAAGCCGCTGCGTCGCGCCGGCTGGGCAACTTTGGCCTTCTTGCCAATATTGTACTTGGGGCAAATTGGCTGGGCCGCACACCCCGATGGCCACTTACACCTGTACGCGCTACCGGACAATGCTCCGGCCGTCCTGCTACGCACGCCCCATGGCCAACGCTTGCTGATCGCCGCCGGCACAGACACCGACACGCTAGAAAGGTCGCTTCTCTCCCGTTTGCCGCCTTGGGATCGCCACCTGGACTTAGTCATAGGCGATGAGGCCCTAAACACGTGGGGCCGGCGTCATCGTGCCACTTTCCTGCCCATCAATGGTCACGGCAGCCGGTCTGCTCAGGCAGACGGCAGTCAAATCACCTGGCTGGCAGGGAATTGCTGGTTGCTGCACTACGGCGATTTGCATCTCCTGTTGCCCACTTTGCCCCCGGCCACGGGACAGTCGGCCATCGCACAACAATTGCGCGGCTACCCGCTGACGTTACTCCTGGCACCGGCGCGAAACAGTTGGCCGGAACCATTGCTGCTGGCGGCGTCGCGCCCTGATGTCGTTTTCGTACCCCAGGAAGCGACCTTCCCGCCCGGTACAAAGCGTCAGCTGCGCTACAGCCGCCAAATATCCTTGTGGCCGGGGCAGGCTGTAGAAATCG
>WFQT01000141.1 GCA_015486895.1 Anaerolineae bacterium | reverse complement strand
CGCAACCATTGCGAGTAGTGGCTGGATGTTACCGCAAGTTTTCACAGCGCCGTACGCGCAACGCTTGCCGCAAAAGAAGCGAATGGTTGTGCGTATCGGTTTCTTCAGCGAGCGTCTGCCACTTTTGATACTACCATTGACCGTTTACGCATTCAGCGTTAGCCGGCCGGCATTGGCATTGTTGTTTTTCTTTGTTTTGTATACCTGGCACACTGTCGGTGCCGGGGCCGTAGGGCCCGCCTGGCAAGACATGATTGCCAAGATTTTTCCTGTGACCTGGAGAGGGCGCTTCTTCGGCACTAGTAACTTTATTGGCTCCGCCGTTGGCATTGCTACAGCCAGCATAGCTGCCTATTTACTCTCCACTTTTGTCTATCCTCTGAATTTTACTTATTGCTTTCTGGCTGCCGGCATATTTATCTTTTTCTCGTGGCTGTCGATAGCGCTCACGCGAGAGCCCATTGTCAACGAGACTGTAGTAACAACCTCTCTACACAGTTACTGGTCGTCGTTATCGCGTATCCTGCAGGTTGACAAAAATTTCCGCTATTTTGTCATGCAGCAAGTATTTAGCCGCTTGGGTTACATGAGTAATGGATTTATCGCCGTTTATGCTTTAGAGCACTGGCACGTCAGCGAAGGGACAGCAGCGCTTTATGCCCCAGTGATGCTAATTGCCCAAATGAGTGCCAATATCGCTTTTGGGCTGTTGGCGGACCGCCGGGGACACAAAGTTGTGTTGGAAATCGCCACTTTGTTCTCCCTGTTCTCCCTGTCATCTGTATGGTTAGGCCCCTCTCCAGTTTGGGTATTCATCTCCTTTGCTGCCATGGGGGTGAGCACCGCCGGGTATATTCTCTCCGGATTAATGATTACTCTGGAATTCACAACACCGGAGCAACGGCCAGTCTACATTGGCTTGTTGAACACGATACGTGGTGTAGGCAGTGCGGTCGCCCCCCTGATCGGTGGTCTAGTGGCCCAGCACTGGGGATACGATCCTCTTTTCGGCTTGACACTGCCGTTTATCCTCCTTGCATTCTTTTTGCTTCATTGGTGGGTACGAGAGCCTCGCTATCACCCTATGACGGCATAAGCTAAACGAAACTAGAAAGCCGGGTGCGTCGCACCTAACCATCAGGCCGGCCACAACTTGGGTCCTGTGTAAGGCCCGAGGGAATATGGCATCTATCCCAAAAGTACAATATAATTATCATGATATTCTTGGCCTGGTTCATTTCGAATCGAATCTTGATAAATAGGGCCGGAAAGAAGGCCACAGAATAATACAGAAAGGCACAGAAAAGGCTGAAGACAAAATTTCCCGTGTAATTTTGTGTCATTCCGTGGCTTAATCAGCCGCGATGTCTCAGGAGATTTGTCAAGATGGGACAAAGCTCTTTTGAACCATGCCGTATTTTCTCAATGTGTAGTGGCAGCGCCTCTGTGCCTGCCCGGGGCGACTTCCAGAATCTCTGAGATGTCATTGAAATCAGGCTATCTTCATCACAGATTAGACAGATTGCACGGGTTAGCAGGGATTTTTCCTTGCTTTTCGATCCAATTCTGTGTTTTTCTGTGGCTAAAATAAAAATGCCAGAGTCCAGGGCACGTATAAAGAGGGAAAGATGCAATGACAGAAGGATATTACCCGGTTATGGAAGGTAACGAGTGGATTTACCAGGAAGAACATGGCAGCGGTCTACTCCAAGTTGCTATGCACGTCGTGCGTCGAGAGAACGATGCAATTTTCTTTACGCTCCATTACCGAAATAACCGCTCTTCTCATCAAGAATGGGACGACCTCTTGGCTATGAATAGCAATGGTGTTTTCAGGATGGATGCGGATTCGGGGGAGCTGGTCGGGCCTCTCTACAAATTTCCTTTGTCCGCAGACCAACAATGGGTTTACACCACATTGAGCACGCAAATAGCTCGCAATTACGTCCTTGCGGCACCGATAGTCAAAACGGAGGCCGGAACTTTCTACGACTGCTTACGAGTGGAAACTACTTACTATTTCTCCGGTTATTCTGAGGCAGAATGGTTGGCTCCCAGCATTGGAATGGTAGCCTACATAGAGCGGTACGAGAGCAGTGAACCTTACTACCGGCTGGTATATTTCCGCCGTGGTGACGGCAGTTTGGAAATTGGGAGACGCCCTTAAAAAAGTGGAAGGGAATGTGGCTAACACGGATTTCACGGCTTGTAAAAATCCTTTCCTATCTAACCTAATGAGGTACAGAGCATTGCTTCGCTCGTCCGGGATGACACTTCATTGGAAGGCAATCCTCAATTACCTCGGGCAACTAAGCCGTCGTAATATTGGCATTTTCAATCTTCTCGATTTCATGCAAACAATGGTCCAGTTGTTTTCTTGAAACGACCAATTTGTGTTGGAAGTGTGCCGCCTTATCCGGCCGGCGGACAATCCTTTCCCGCATAAAGGCGAGGGAAGCCGCCTCGGTATAGAGGCACTGATACAGCCGGCGTAATACTCTCGGCCGCCGCTTCTGGCGGCGAAACCTTGTGGCAAAGTTGATGATCTCGTTATAGTGAGATTGGTCTAAGCTGATACCAACCTCTGTGGCTAATTGTCGTTTGATAATACGTCGTTCCTGCCGCCACATCAAGCCAATCAACAGCAACAAGAAGAAAACGCCCAAGTAATCACTGCCCCAGGCAACAAACAAGAAAGACAATTGGCGGGAAGCAAAGGTAGCGGCAGTGTTATGCCAGCCATGTGCCAGAATAGCCAAGGCGAAACCGCCTAAGGCGACCAGCCAGCGCTCAAGACGGTGCCGGAAGCGCCGGCCAAGCACCAGCCCTATTCCGGTGAAGCTGGTGAAGAAAGCATGGTTCAACCCGAACACAAATTGCCGCATGGCCACCAAAGTCAGCCAGTCGCCCCAGCCTCCTCGGCGAAAAGCGGACAGGAAGTAAAGAAAGTTCTCCGTAGTAGAGAATCCAAAACCCACTAAAGCACCATAAACTAAGCCATCCAGGGGAGTGTCCATTTCCTGGCAAGAACAAAGAAACAACAATAGCAAAGCAAGCCCTTTAACACCTTCTTCCACCAGGGGAGCCACCGTATTTGCCTCAAAGAGATCCCATTGCTGGGCAGAAAAGAGCGGCCGCAAAAAAGATGTATTGGCCCCATGCTCCAGAAGCAAAGCTAAAATAGCAGCGGGAGCGGCACCCCAAAGGAAAACACCCCACCAGGCCCACAATGGCTCGTGCTCATAGCGATCAACGTGCCAGAGCAGCGAGGTGTAAACTAGCGCTGAAGTAATGGCGATGAGCAGGGAAAGTAGAGTTGCCATTTATGGCGTGTTCCCACGATTGCAGGAATGCCAAAGGCCGCTCCGCTTAACCAGCGTTGCCCATCTGCTGGCTATTTTTACAAAGGGGGGAAAGCTGCGCCGACCAATGGGCTGCGCCCGGGAGAGCGCTTGTCGCAATGTCGAAGCGTCGTAGAACGGTGGCAATAACGTCGTTGCCCGGCCTAATTCCGCTAAAGAATGCGCATCACTGCCGGCGAACATTGCCTTGCTACGTTGTTGTGCCAACAACCTCGCCGCTTTGTTATCAGCGTTGCGCAGGCAACGAGCGTTAAGCACTTCCAGCGCCGTCACCCGATCGATATAACGCAAAGTGCCATCTAAACCCAATGCCGAACCGCCCCGCAGTCGGTCCAATGGGTGTGGAATAGCAATGACAGCGCCTTGTGCTTCCAAGCGGCGTAGCGTTTCCTCGGGAGAAAGACCTGCTGGTACCTCTTCTTGCATGTAGTAAGCGATGAACTCTCCAACCGAGGTTCGTATTTCTTCCCCGACAACGACAAAATCAGGGGCATAGACCTGCGCCCGCAAAGCCCCGGCAATGGTATTGTGGTCGGTAATGAGTACCTTGTCCAGGCCTAACGCCTGGCAGCGGTCCACCAACACTTCCGGGGCCACCAGGCTATCTGGAGAATAACAAGTGTGGCAGTGCATTTCCACCCGCCACAAGAGTTCCTCGCTCATGAAAGCACATTCCTCTCCGTCAAGCATAATGACTGGACTCCCGACAAACGGTATCGAGACCAAAGCAGCGTCGCTATACCCAACGTTACAGCCAACCACAGCGTGACGAGACGGATTAGCAGCATTGAGTCCACGGGAAAGGTATAATAAATTAATCAGAACATAACCAGCACCAGGCCGGCAATGATACTTTAGCGCATTATATACGCGTTGAGCAAAGCAACAAAACACCGTTCGGCAATTCTAAATGTGGGGATTCTACAGGGACGGTACCCTCGACTTATTAGCAAAGTTGAGATTGTTTTCCTGGAAGCTTCTTTGCTATCCTTATTTGGGGATTGCATGCACCCGAGGAGGCTCACATTTGGAATTACTGCTCTGGACCATGGCGCTTTGCCCGGCAGCAGATTTTGTGCTATAATATGTGTTAATTGGTAACTGCTCAGCCTTGAGCAAATAGAACGCAGATACTGCAGATTTCACGTTGACGCCTGTAGACAAAGCAAATAGACCAGAAACGATTAGCAAAAATCAGCGTGTATCAGCGTTATTAGCGTCCAATTGCTGGGGAGCCTGAGTGGTGACGTTAATTGAATCATTGTCAATGGCTGCGAACCGGAGGAGTAGCGCCATCGCCGCTGGCAGAGAGGGGGAATCATCGGCTGCAAGTTTCCCTCAGCAGGAGCGGGCGTGAAAGTCGCCGGGGAGCTGGTTTCCTG
>WFQT01000140.1 GCA_015486895.1 Anaerolineae bacterium | reverse complement strand
TTTTTTGTGCCAGACCATAGGCGCCTTTGGCGGCAAGATACCCAGCAATGGTCAAGAGAGCCAACGGACCCAGCTCACCGATAATGGGCGCTACCCCTTCCACCTGCGCCGTCAATCGGGCCCCGAAAAACCTACGGGGATCATACCACTTACGTCTGAACGGCATGCTTCCACATTCATAATTAAATGTGGCTTCCGCCTGGTCCAGCTCGTCGTAAAGCTCTCTTGCGTCTGGTGGCCACTCACCGGTAGCAACCCTTTTTGCGTTAACTTCACGCAATAGCTCATATAGTTGCGTTATATAATTATCAAGCCACTTGCATTTTTCAGGCCCTTTCGGTGGCACAGGCCCAAGATTTTCGTCGATAGCGAGCATCCTGCCGATGACGCTGTCGGGTAAAAACAGCCCAGAAATATCCATACCCTTAGCCCGCATTCCCTCCACGGCTTGGGCTGCCCTTTGATACTCCTCAGGAGTAAGTGCAGTGGTAATGTCCTTTCCAGTATTAACGGCGTTACGAATCTTCTGTGCTAGATCATATGCGCCTTTAGCCGCAAAATACCCAGCAATAGCAAGCAGCCCAAGGGGACCAAGTTCTTCTAGGATTGGAGCCGTGGCTTCCATCTGCCCAACCAACCTTTTAGGATTGGCACCAAAAATCCGCTTGATAGTACGCTCGCTCATATACACCTCCTATATCTCGTCCCACGCCCACCAGAACGTCTTGGAGGCGAATACTCCATGATCAGCATCAGTAGCAAGCTTCACCTGCAACACAGCCGCCTTGCTCTTACCAGCCGCATCATGATTAGCAGAATCGATGATTATGGGATTATCATTAGTGTAGTTGTTTAGATTGGCGGTCACCGCCTTACACTCCCATGTGGCCCCACCATCAGTAACTGTATCCCCAGGAGTAGTGGGCCATGCTGGTTCTGAGCTGTCAGATGTGCCGGCCGCAGTACATTCATAGACAAAACCATTCAAGGTTGTCGGGTGCACTACGTCACCTTCGCTGTAATCAGTGGATGCCGCCCATGCGGCGCCATCAGCAATATATGCCGGATGTCCATTCGTCGGATCCTCGATTGCATTTCCACTTGTACCAGTTCCACTTGCCTGAGCATATTCGCTATCAATCAGTATCCCCCAATCACCTGTATCGCGCGCCCCAATCCGTGCTTCACCTCCGGTCCCCATTGGCCAGTCAATATCACCCTGAGAGTAGAATCGGATGTTATTAATCCTGGTAAAATCACCCGCTAGATCAAGGAGCAATGTTTTCCAGAAACTGTACGAGTTCCCCGATTGAGGTACTACCATCGGGTAGTCAATCCCAGGATTGGGATTGTCAGCATTACAGAATCGGATGCTTGTTACAGCCGTATACGCTGGAGTCGAGCCATTAGCTTCTTGAATCGTAACCGTAGCAGCCACGTTTAACCACCTCCAATAATTCCAGAAACTACTTCCTTCATAAATTCTCTGGCCTTTGAGGGAGACATCCTAGCAGTCTCCTCCTCCACAATCTCTATAACAGCATGTATCACACCCCACAAAGCGTCCTGCTTATGCGGGGGCTCTTGTTTGATTGCAGCATCAGCCAAATCAAGGAATATAGCTCCGTTTAATCCCTTGCCATATTCATGCTTCTTCTGTTCTATAAATATCTGTAAGTGTCCAATTGCAGTCCCAGTACCATTTTCCTCAAAGTCAGTTAGGGCCTTCTGGCGCAGTTGAGCTTTTTGATCATCCTTTAAGCCAGAGGATGCCAGCATCTGCTCCATCCTCTTTTTGAAATCCCTCAGCTCTTGATCATGGATTCTGTGTGCTTCATCCCACATCATGCTAATTGCGTGATCTGTACGGAATTTATCTGCAATCGGGGGCTCAAACCCCACAGAATTATTCTTGCCCAGTTTGTCATAGTGCTTCCATGCCCAATCAGCCTCTAGATAGTCTTTGGCATGTTTGACAATCCAGTCTCTCCACATCTGAGGGATGTATCTAAGCCCTTGTATCTTCTTTGCCTCTGCGTCAAATCTCTTGAAGTTGTAAGCAGGATCAAAGACCGTTCCTGTTGGATATCCCTTTTCCTTAGCAAGTTCTTCATGTCTTTCACGAATACTCTGAGGTACGGTCTGGAGAAGGTGTGTGCGGATCATGGCCTGGCGCACCCACCACATTTTGGTCTCATCGCTCTGCTTATCCCAGTTCTTTATGGGGTCAAGCACGCCCCAATTGGCCTTCATAAAATCGAGGACCTTCTTCTTGTCTGCATCTGATAGCTTGCTCCATTTATCAGTAACCTCTTTAAGTTGCTCAGGAGTAAGTCCTACCTGCTGCTTATCCTCGGGCTGTTTACTGCTCTCAGTCGTTGTTTGTGGCGGTGGAGCATATGGATGCCCAGCCAAGGCTTCATAAGTAGGCATTTCATTGGGCTTTGTGGGCGGAACAAATTTAGTATTAGGGTCATCTGAGCGTGGCAGGAACTGCCCTATTTCTGGACCATACTTGTTACCCACCGCTTCTGCATAACTAAGCAGATACTCTCGCCGAGAATAGCCTTTCCAGGGAGGGTTGTCGGATTTCAACCACTCATCGACAAGGGCCGAGAAAGCGCCCATGATAGGGTTAGTGCACCCTTGCATTTGGCGTTGTACCTTGTCAGAGTTGTAGCTAAGAGCCTTTCCCTGCTCTATAAGTTTCTTAACATCAGGGCTCCCAAATGCATCCCTAATCTTCTCATCGAGGACTTGGGACAACTTAATGAGTGCATCAGTCTTGTCCTTCTTTGGGTCATCGTTTGGTTTCGTGTCATTATTACCAGCATCACTAGTAGTTGGTGTAGTCGTTTTATCAGCCCCATGCAATCTCGCCCCTTGTGTTTTTCTTTTTCTCGAATAATCAAGCGACCCAACCTGTTGCCCTAGGAAATTCAGGGCCTCCTCAACAGTTGCGCCATTGGCTAGCATGCCCCTGGCTTGTTTCATGAACATATTTTTCAGAGCGGGGATGAGCCAAGGCGCAGTGGAAAGTATCTCCTGAGCACGCACATCAAATTCAGTCTCATCTTCATGAGGAGCGGGAGCAGGTATAGGGCTAAGTTCGTGCTGTTTGTTAAGAGCATGTTTGATGGCATCAATCTGCTCCTTCACGAAATTGACAGCATCATCCACGGAGTATCCCTGATCTAGGAGATTCCTCCCCTGATCAACAACAGTTTGCCCAAGCAATGGAAGAAGCCATGGTTGATCAATGATCGATTTCACCTTTTGAGAGTAACGATCATAATCAGTTTGGGGTGTAACAACTTTTGGTGCCGGAGCCGGCTCCTCAACATGGTGCGTCTCCTCTTTCGGTTGAGTAACGGTCTCAAGGGGTTTTGTCTCAGGTTGTGCTTCAGCGGGTTTCGCCTCAGTGGGCTTCACATCAGGAGGAGTCTCAGGTAATTGAGCCTTAGGGGAGGTTTTATCCTCCCCCTTGGCATTGAACAGATCATTCAACAAAGGAACATCACTCCAGACGGGAATGGGATCGCTCTTAGTGCGTGCGGCAACTTCAGTATCCATCCACCATCTGTCGAACGCTGCATCTGCCCATTTAATAACATAGTCGCTAAGCTGGTTATCAGGAACGGGAGCGTTACCCTTATCCCAGCTTTTAATCTTGGAGTAGATAAGATTCTCAACCTTCATGCCAGCCGAGAATACTTCTCCCTTGCGGGCCGGTATCTCAGCCTGCAATAATTTCCTCCAAAATTCTTGAGCGGCAATAGCAGCAAGTTCCTTGTAGCCCATCTAACCTCCGTACTTTTGCTTGATATCGTTTACGATTCCCTGTTCGATCGACTGATAGATCGGACTCCATTCATCAGGATTCACATCACCATCAGCGTTCTTATGGATCACGTTGCTGAGCGCAGCGTTTTCATCACCGCTGACATAGCCATGTACGGCTGATCTCACTTCGGCGAGATTGACAAATACCCCGTCATTGTATAGATCAGTCTGCACATCGCGTACCAATTGAGCCATCACGGCAGGGTTATATTGCAGGTATTCACGCGGAGTGGTCTCCATCGTATACCCGTGCTTGGATGTGTCCACACGCCCCAAACGATCCATCGGATACAGGCCCATATACTTGCCGCCCTCCTCTTGAGCCCAGCCCGGAATCTTAATGTCGCCAGTCTGAGCCGTTATGTTGGGGTTCGGGCTAGCAAGTGGTTTCACCGCCTGCCGAGGATCCCAAGGATATTTCTCCTTGGCAAGTTGATCCTTGAACTTAAGGGCAGTTGGATCATGGTCAATATCTACTCCAAGCGAATAGCTGAGAGCCAGATAGAGCATGCGGTCCAGGTCCTTCATGATGAAGTCCTTGGTCGCACCTTTTTCAACCGTCCACGGGACATTGTTGTCCGGATCCCGCGGGCTCATCTCTGGCTGGGTCCATTGGCTTACATTAGACATGACCGTCTTCACAGCATTGTCAATAACCCCACCAGGCCCAAGGATAGCAGCCAGTTGCGCACTATTGCCCTGGGTCTGTAATCTCTGCATCAATGGCAACAGCCAATCCTCAGCCTTAGAATAGAGGGTGTTTTCGATCTCTTTTAGGCGCTGCTCCCCAATCCTCCAATAGGTTGGAGACACATCCAGGCCAACATCCCCACCAGCGCCAGGATAGGGAGCACCCATCAGGCGCCGGCGTTTAGTAGTAATTCCAAACCATCGTGCTCCGTTCACTTTTACCTCCTTCGGCATAGCCATTTTGGCTATCCAAATTTTGATGAAGTCCTTATATCCCTTTTCGGATAGCAGAGGGCGACCATATTGGTCAGTCGGCCCTCTGCGTTCTTCGGTCCATAGTGGTATCCGGGTCTCAAGTACGCGCTTAATCGCAATAAAGCGATCAGGTGGAATGCGGTACGCATACCCAGAGAGAATGCTGTATGCGTAATCAAGCAGATCCTTTGCACGTTTTCTCCCGATATACCACGCCATTTCACTTCCTTATCAGCATTTTCGCAACGATATTACCGGCATTATCGGCATCATTGTTATTGACCCGTGCCCGCAGATATCGTGGGCCGGGAGGAACATTAAGTGTTATTGTTCCAACGCCGAGTCCAGTCTCTGCATAATAAGGAGAGGTGTCCCATTTAGTACCGTCTATGGACGAGAACAGTTCCATGTCAATATTAGTGCTGCCGCTTATCTCCAATTGGATTGCAATAGTCTTTGCTTGCACAATTGGGACACGTATATCGTTATCGGGAGCAACGTCAGAGCTACTAACAGGAACATTCGTCCATGTCAATTCAACGTCTTCAGTCATATATTCACCACCAATCATTTACCGCCTCCTAGTTTTTCTTCTAGGTAGTGCATCAGCGTAGCTCGTGGCTTTTCCCGCTGTTTTTCGATTTCATAGGCATGCAGGGGATCAATCTCACCGGATTCAACACCAGCAATGATTTCCCTTACAGTAAGTTCAGGCGGCGGAGGCGTCACAGGAGCAGGAGCTTCTTCTTTCTTGGGTTCAGGTTTACTCCCAATAACGACCTCTCGGCCTACAATTCGAATTAATGCCTCTGCTTCATCCTTGGAGGCTCTTCCCGTCCAGATTATTCGTTGAACGGAGTTGGCCGGGATCCCGGCGCGATCCGCCAGGATCCCAGTACCAATCCCCATTTCCTTCAACCTAGTAAGGAGTCTGTCCTTATCGATCCTCATTTACTCCCCCTATATAGTTGCCTGAGACCCACGCAGAGCGGCCTCATAGTATTTCCAGACCAGCCCGTAATAGTGGAAGATTCTCCAGCGCTGGCGCCCAGGATGGACAAACTGGAAGCTGGAGTCATTCTTCTCTGGATCAACCCCGGGGGCCTGTTTGCCCTCAAAGAAGTCAATATGCAGCCCGGGCAGTTCCTTGGGATCAACAATCAGATACCAATCGTTGGTGAGCTTGCGGGAGTAGATAACCCCCTTCACTCGCTTACGAATCGTGTTGATATCGGAGTAGGTCCCTGGTTTCTTCGGGTTCTCCATCAGTTGTTCGGCAACCTCGCGCCAATAGCGACCAACGATTAGATATGCACTTTCGGCGCTTAGAGGCTCACCAGATTGATCAGTGATGTCATCCAGTTTGCGGAAAGCCGTCACCAGGTTGTCATAACTAAGATCGTTACCTACAGCAGTGGGATCAAGGTCATTCCCGTGGTTGGTCTCATCAAACAGGGAGTTTCCATCCCGGACGGTTGGGTTGTTGCGCAAGAATTTAACATAGATAGTTTCATGAAGACGAGAAGCTGTAGCGCGCCCAAGCCGATCACCGAGATCAGAGAAGTATCCCAGACGGTCAGTTCGTAGAGTTCGCAGATCAGCAACCACAATGTTACCGTAACCATTGATCCCGTATCGGATCGGAATAGCATCAGGAATCTGTTTAACCTGAAATTCCCCACCCGATTCCTTGAGCTCATCAATCATTCCAATCTGGGTGACAAGCTCAATCACCTGTTCATCAAGCCAATCGCTCTTTCCCTGGGTGGTCCACTGCTTCCAGGTGTCAGGCCAAGCATAATAAGCCCGTTCGAGATGTGCAGTAATCTGCTTGGTCAGCCCATTGACCACCATATCAGGCGAGATCGAGGCAAGAAGTCGCTGGAGCTTGATCAGTGGCAGGCTTCCACCACCGCGCAGCACCTGCAGGATTCTTCGTGCCTCAGAGGGTTTCAAAGATACAACAGAACTACTATTAAACATCTACCTCACCCCCTACCCAATCGTCCCAGGACGGATCATGACCCGAGCCTCCTGGCCCGCAGTCACGTCTTTATCAATCACAACACCAATGCTGGGATCACCAGGAGTACCCGCACTATCATCAGGGGGAGTCCCAGCATCCACTTGTCCGTTAGCGGCCAGCGCTACCTTTGTGCCACGAGCGAGATCAGCGCCAGCCGTAAATCCCCACACAGCACCAGGAATGAGAACATCTGCCACTTTGTTATCTTCACCAGCAGCACCGTTCTCGTGCATCACCAGATAAGAATCATCACCATCGCCAGCAGCGACAGCCAATCCGTCCACAATCTTGATCGGCGTACCATAGGTAAGATCAGATGCACCAATCTTCACCGAGGTGCGCAGAGTCGTACCACGAATGTGTCGTG
>WFQT01000139.1 GCA_015486895.1 Anaerolineae bacterium | reverse complement strand
TCATCGGTCGGCCAGTTGGTATCATTTTTGAAGAAGAAGAAGAAGAAGAAGAAGAAGAAGAATTCTTCAGGGGCACTGGGTTGGCCAGGTTGATCCGCGAGGGGGCGGTGCGGGATGTGGAGCTGACGCTGCGGGCCAAGTCGGGCGAGCGTGTTCCGGTTGTCTTCAACGGCTCTGTCATCAAGGACGGCGATGGACACTTGCGCGCTGTCGTGGGTGTAGCCCGGGACATGCGGGAGCGCAAGCGGATGGAGGAGGAACTAAGAAAGGCTAAGGAGGGACTGGAGTTAAAAGTTGAACAACGAACGAAAGAACTAACGGAAGAACGTGACTACACCCGCCATCTGATCGAGAGCTGTCCGGATTTCCAGATGACGCTGGACACGACGGGCAAAATCCTGGACGTGAATGAGGCATTTGAGAAGTTCGTGGGTAAGAGCCGTGAGGAGGTAATTGGTAGATCAATCTACGTCTACCTGCCGCGGAAGGAAATCGAGAAAGTGATGGCCGAGATACTGGAGAAAGGAAAAGTCAGGGATAGCGAACTCGTAGCCGACGTGCCCGAAAGAGGGACTCTAATCTGCAACCTCTCCGGCACGGTATTTACCACGCCGGAAGGAGAGATAGGGGTTTACCTGAGCGGCCGGGACGTGACCGAGGAAAAAAGACGCCAGCAGCAGTTGAGAGAGAGGGAGATACAAATCGCCCACGCCTCCAGGCTCTCCTCCCTGGGGGAGATGGCGGCCGGCATGGCCCACGAAATCAACCAGCCACTCACCATCATCTCTACAGCCGCCGAGGGCATACTGCGTGATATTCGCAAAGATCGCTTCGATATGGGTCTTCTGCCCCAGGATATGCAAGACATACTCGACAATGTGAAGCGCATTGATCGAATAATCACTCACGTGCGGGCCTTTGCCCGGCGGCCCGAGGAATGGGAATACGTCGGGCCCGAACAGGTGCTGAACAACGCCTTTGTCATCATGGGCGGACAGTTCCAGTTGCACAACGTTTCCGTCTCGCGTGAAATAGAAAAGGAATTACCCGCCATCTACGTAAATCCGAACCAATTGGAGCAGGTATTGATTAACATCCTGACCAATGCGCGCCAGGCGTTGGACGAGAGAGCCGAGGCAGCGGAAAGCCGCGGCGAGGGCTTTCAAAAACGACTGCTGTGCCGCGTTTTAAGGGAGAATGAGTGGGTAGTCTTTGAACTGGCAGACAATGCTGTCGGCGTGCCGGATGAAATCAAAACGAGGATATTCGAGCCTTTCTTCACCACCAAGGAGGTAGGGCAGGGTACTGGTCTGGGGCTTTCGATTGCTTATACCCTGGTCACTCGCTCATTGGGTGGCAGGATCTGGGTTGAGGATAACGAGATGGGGGGCGCGAGTTTCAAGCTCGCACTACCGATAAGAGCCTCTATCTCCGGCTCCTCTCCTAACCCTGGGGAGCGAGGGGGGGTATCATGAGAATACTCATCGTTGACGACGAAATTGGGATCTGCCAGCGCTTGCAGCGCGAACTGCAAAAGGAAGGTCACCAGGCTAATTATCGGACTTCTCCCCTGGGTGTGCTGGAAGAGTTAAAGGCAGCCAGGAGAGCCGGTAACCCGTTCAACCTTTTACTCCTCAACGTTACAATGCCAGAGTTGGATGGTCTCACTCTGTTTGCTCGCATCAGGGAACAGCGGTTGGGTGTTGAGGCGATCATCATGACTGGCTATCGCGATGAGCAGATAGTCATTGAGTCCATACGTCTGAGCGCCAAGGACTATCTGAACAAGCCCGTTTCTTTGGAGCAACTCGATGCGGCGGTGTTTCGTGTGCGCGGGGAGGCAATCAAGCATTCTAATGACTATCGAAAGTATCATATCCTGGTAGTAGACGATGAGCCACACCTGTGCCGGCGCATCGGGCGGGAGTTGGAAAAGGAAGGCTATCGCACAACCGCCGCCTTCAGCCCCGAAGAGTGCCTGGATTATTTCAGGAAGGACAGGATTGATGTGCTGATTACAGATGTTAAAATGCCAGGCATGAGCGGTTTGGAGATGCTGGAAAGGTGCCGGCAGATCAACGCCGATTTCGCGCCGATTATCATCACCGGCCACGGTGACCATGATGTGGCTACAGAGTCTCTGCACCTGGGTGTTTACGACTATCTGAAGAAGCCGATTTCGTTGGAGGAACTCGTCACCTCGGTGAAGAGAGGAATTGAGCAACTTCGGATTTCTCGTGCGCTTGCGGCCGTAAAGGAGGCACAGGAATGAGAGTCCTTATCGTAGACGACGAAGTTGGAATCTGCCAGCGCCTACAGCGGGAGTTACAAAAGGAAGGTTGTGAGGTTGACTACACCACTTCTGCGATCGATGTCCTGGGGCGGCTAAAGCACGCCGAACAGGAAGGGACGGCCTACGCTCTGCTGATGCTCGACATCCGCATGCCAAAGATGGATGGCCTTTCACTTCTGAGAGAGATTCGGCAGGCGCAACTTGATCTGGACGTGGTCAT
>WFQT01000138.1 GCA_015486895.1 Anaerolineae bacterium | reverse complement strand
ATCACCATCGATGCGCATGTTGGCCACCAGTTGCAGTTTGTGGTGCACGTGATCGAAAATGACTAATTGATCCGCTAAGAGGAAATAGGCATCTGGAAGATCGAGGTCCCCGTTTTGGCTCTCCGGGATTTTCTCCAGGAAGTGGATCATATCGTAGCCCCAGTAGCCCACTGCGCCGCCGTGGAAACGCGCCAGGCCGGGGGTGGGAATTGGCTGCCGTGGTTTCAGGATTTCCTGTAACACGACAAAAGGGTCAGCGTCTTTCCACTTTTCGATGACGGCACCACCGGCGCCTAGGAGCTCCACCTCTGGGCCTGTAGCCCGCAGGATCAACGGTGGGTTGAAGCCGAGGAAAGAGTAGCGTCCCATCTGTTCTCCTTTTTCTACCGATTCCAGCAAGAAAGAGGGCTCGCCATTCCGCAGTTTCAAATAAACGGAAACAGGGGTCTCTAAGTCGGCAGGCAGTTCCCGGTATACCGGCACAATATTACCCCGGTTGGCTATCTGCCGTATTTCGTTCAACGTTGGCTTGTACACTACAATTTTCCTCTCTCAATGTCTCGGTACATGGTAGGCGACGGTTACAACCTAACGATTCTGGTATCACATGGCTAAACAACACCACAAAAAAATCCCTCGCTCCAAAACGCAAGCATCTTGGAGCGAGGGACGGATGTTAGTACATTCGTGGTGCCACCCTCGTTAAGCCAACAAAAAACGCTCTCGTGAAACACGGAGCGTCCATTTTGCCAGCTTCACTTCATTCAATAGGTACTGACCAACCTCCATGGTCGGTCAAGACCTTGCGCCCTGATAACGGTGGCGTCTCCGGAATCGCCTACTTGATCGGAACGACCACAATAGGATTGTCCCTGTATCCGTTCGGGATTCGGCTCCCCGGCCCATTCACTGTCGGCGCTGTTGCCGGCTTTCCAGCACTCGTCGGCTCTCTGGAACCCGCTTCGACAACTACTCTTCCGGTTCACAGCCTTTGCTGTATTAAAATACATTATTACACATTTTTCAGCCGTTGTCAAGTATGCGCAGGCGTTTCAGCAAATGGCCTTTCCGCGCTGGTAATTGTGGCCGGGCTATGACCTCCCCCCAGCTTTGTCGCCTGACAGTTTCAAATCCTACCCTCCCTGAAACGTAGAAGAGAATGTTATCCTGTAATATAAACCGGATAAACCGGCGATTGAAATCACGGCAACAATTACGAGACCTGCCTGCGCAGGTTGCAATCCAGTTTGAAGGTTATCAGCGGGTAAAAACTGCATCACCCCAGGTCATTGAGAGAACGCTCATGCAGGTTGACCTGTACCACGGAAGATGAAAATAGCACCCTCGCAGGCAAGAGACAGATTTGCACAGGCTTCGCACAAAGATTATTCTCTCCTTGGTTTTACCTGTACCGATCTGTGTGCATCTGCATCCTTTTTCAGGGGGGAAGGTAAATAGTGACAGCACCTCGTATTGCAGTTCTAACCGGCGCCGGCATCTCTGCCGCCTCGGGAGTACCTACCTTCCGTGGGCCAGAGGGCCTTTGGCGCCGCTACCGGGCGGAAGACTTGGCTACACCCGGCGCCTTTCGTGCCGATCCAAAGCTCGTTTGGGAATGGTACGATTGGCGGCGACAGCTCATCGCCAGCTGCCAACCCAACGCTGCTCACCGTACGGTGGCTGCCATGGAGACCACATTGCCGCCCGGCCATTTCACACTCATCACTCAGAACGTGGATGGCTTACATGACATCGCCGGTAGCCGCAATGTGCTCCATTTGCACGGCGATATCTGGCATGTGCGCTGCACCCAATGCGGGTGGGAAGGAATCAACCGAGAAACGCCTTTGCCAGAGCTACCTCCCCCTTGTCCCCAGTGTGGCGGTTTGCTGCGCCCCGGTGTCGTCTGGTTTGGGGAAAACATCCCGGAAAAGGCGCTGCAATCTGCCTGGCAAGCGGCCGGCCACTGCGATTTGATGTTAGTAATCGGCACGTCGGCACTGGTCTACCCGGCAGCAGCCATTCCCTCTGTGGCCAAAGAGCATGGTGCCCGGCTGATCGAGTTCAACATTGCCGAGACGCCACTTTCCTCCGAAGCAGACCAGACGATCTTGGGGCCGGTGGAGGAGACCCTGCCAGTCTGGTGGGAGAAGTGGAAAGCATCGCAGGCAGCGTAAAGAGAGAGGAAAAGGCTCTCCTTGGGGAGAGCACAGTTTGCTTGGCATTACGATCCCAAAAAGCGCAGCAACAATTGGAGAACAGCCTCGGCAGAATGCCACTTGTTCTGGGAACGATCGCCACTCCAAACGTAGCGCTCTCCCATCTCGACACCATCAGCGGAAAGGTGTAGATATACCAACCCGACAGGCTTTCCCGGCATGCCGCCACCGGGCCCGGCAATACCAGTTACGCTAATCGCCGCGTCGGTATTGAAAATACGCCTGGCACCCCGCGCCATCTCTTCCGCCGTTTGCGGGCTGACGGCACCAAAGGCTAACAATGTTTCCCGTCGTACCCCCAAGATATTCT
>WFQT01000137.1 GCA_015486895.1 Anaerolineae bacterium | reverse complement strand
CTCCTTACTCGGCGGCAAAGGCAGCCGTTTCACTTTACGGGCGCATGTACCACAAAACATTGGGGCTACCCATCGTCACCGTGCGCCCTTTTCTGACTTACGGCCCAATGCAACAGCCGGCCCGGTTGATTCCCCAGGCGATTATCGCCGGACTGACAAAAAGGCCATTCCGCACCACCCCCGGCGAACAAACGCGGGAGTTCAATTACGTGGACGACATTGTCGAAGGCTACATACGCGCCGCCCACACTCCGGAAGCCATCGGCGAGATCATCAATCTGGGCAACGGGCAGGAAATCCAGATCCGCCAGGTCATCCGGTTGATATTCGATTCATTAGGCAACCCGATCGAGCCGGAAATCGGCGCCCTACCCTACCGGCCGGGGGAAACATGGCACTTTTACGCCGATCCCGGCAAAGCGGAGCGTCTTTTGGGCTGGAAAGCGACCACATCTTTGCAGGAAGGCCTGCGCCGGACCGTCGCCTGGTACCGGCAACATGAGGAGCATTGGCAATGAACGAAAACAACATCCCGGGCGTGGAAATCATCCCGCTGCGCCCACACAGGGATGTCCGGGGCGGCTTGTTGAAAGTGCTCATGCGTCACCAACTCGGCGGCGCCGAGCGCTTTGGCGAAATATATCTCTCCTGGGCCGAGCCCGGCGCGGTCAAGGCGGAACACTACCACGAGAAAACATGCGAGTGGTTTTGCGCCCTGCGAGGAGAGGGCATTCTCTGGTTAGAAGAAGTGAACAGCGGCCGCCAGATGCGAATCGAGATGAACGAATCGGCTCCAATTACCGTTCGGGTGCCACCAGGGGTTGCCCACGCAGTACAAAACGTAGGAGAGCAGCGGCTGGACTTGTTGGCTTATGCGGATCGCCCATATAATCCTCATGATGCCGACACAATCCCTTTCCATGTCACTAAATCCCTGGCGACCGCTGAACCGTTAGCCAACAGAAATCGTGCAGAGGACAAACAGAACAGACTATGAGCTTGAGAAACCGCTTGGCCATACGATTACGTGGTTTTTACCTCAGAGCGTTGCTGCACTTAGGGAAAACGCCTCTCTTGGGGCACTTCTTCCTAATGTGGGCAGCGTGGGCCGTCGGCCCTTACAAAAACCGGCGCCTGTTAGCAGCACTGACGGATGGAGCGTTCGTCTCCCCCTGGGCGGATATTCACTGCCCCCGGCTGACGTTGGGAAAGCACACCTTCATCGATGATGACGTTACTATTTACGCACACCCTGACAGCGGCGAAGTTCAGATTGGAGCCAACAGCAGTATAAACCGGTACACTGTCATCGAAATCGGCGCCGCCGGCAGCGTTCTCATCGGCCAGAACACCCATATTCAGGGCCGCTGCAACATGAAAGGCTTCGTAGGAGATCTGATCATCGGCGACAACGTCCAGATTGCCCCCGGCTGCATGTTCAGCCCCTACCAACATGGTTTCGGCGACCCTAACATGCCGGTGAAAGACCAACCACTAACCAGCAAAGGTCCTATCATCATTGAAGACGATGCCTGGCTTGGCATGGGAGTGAAAGTGTTGGACGGTGTGACCATCGGCCGGGGTGCTGTTGTCGGTGCCGGTGCTGTCGTCACCCGTGACGTGCCGCCTTACGCTATAGCCGTCGGTGTGCCGGCCAAGGTAATCAGTTACCGAACAAAAAACACAACACCACACTCACACTGACCATGGCTGTACAGATTGTCATGGATATTTCAGTCACGGTTCATCCAGATTTCACAATGACCCTCTATGCTAAGGCATGGAACGCTGCTGCTCTCTCATTTGGTAATTGTTATGGGCTGGGGACCTTGAGCAGAGCAGTGAGCGTTTTTCATTTTTGACATCCACACTCAAGTGCCATATATCTGCCACTAAAACAACAAGAGAAAGGAGACCCAGAATAAAATGAAACGTGCCATCCTTCTGGCAATCGTCGCCGTAACCATAGTCTCATTTCTATTACGCCCCCTACAGCCGGCCCCGGCCGCAGCCGAAACATTCAATCCGCCTATGACCACCACCTGGCATTTACAATGGAGCGGTACAGGTGAAATCACCGCTCTCAGCTTCATTGACAGCCAAAACGGCTGGGCCGTGGGCGCGGATGGCCGCTTCATGCGCACCGTCGATGGCGGGCGTTTCTGGCACTATGTGCGCCTGGCCGGCCGGCCTGATTTGCAAGCTGTACAGTTTATCGACGCCCAGCACGGGTGGATCGCCGGCACAGACGGTATACTCTGGAGCACCAACTCCGGGGGCGATAACTGGAACCCCATTACCCTACCTTACACCAACACCCTGCGCAGCTTGGCCATCGCGCCCAATAGCGAAGTGTGGGCTGTCGGCGACGGGGGTATCTTGGCCCATCACACCGCTAACGGCATTTGGACCGAGACGATCCTATCACCGGGCATAGACTGGCACGCGGTCGCTTTAGACACAGCAAATACTCCTTATCTCGTCGGCAGCAACAACACCCTCTGGCGACGAACAGCCGGCGGCAATTGGGAGCCGGTTACCCTCCCCACCCCACCAGGAGGGCCGGTCACACTCCGGGACATCACTTTTGCCGGCAATTACGGCTGGATCGTTGGCGACAACGGCTCTTTCTGGCAAAAGCAAGGGGGCAGCGGCTGGCAATTGGCTGCCCCACCAACGAATGCCGCCCTATATGCCGTCACCGGCCTCTCCGACGGCCGAGTGTGGATAGCAGGTCAAGGCGGCCACATTCTCTACAGCCAAGATGGGGCCAACTT
>WFQT01000136.1 GCA_015486895.1 Anaerolineae bacterium | reverse complement strand
GTGCTGGCGGTGGCGCTCCACCTGGAGGAGGCGGCGGGGGCGGGGGCGCGTCCGGATAACCCTGGAAGTTGAACCAGTTGTCGTTTCTCATGGTAATCTCTCCTTTCGATTTACTGTTCCGTACTACGCTGTTCATTCTCAGACTACGTTCGCGGCGTTGTCGGTGCCATGTCGGGACTTCCCTATTCCTCCTTTCTCTGTCTCGTCCAGATGACGAAGGATTTCTTGCAGCTCATCATAATTGATCTCGCCGGCGGCGTACCTTCTCCGGGCGATTCCTCTGGCTGCAGGCTCTGCCGTTCTACTGTCGCGGCTTCCACCCCGAACGAGGTAAAAAATCAGTAACAAGATGAGTGCAATGACGAACAAAATGGCAAGCGGCGTCAGGCAAGTAAGCGCCAATCCCGGCAAGAGCGGGCCACCTACCCCGGGCGACGGCGGTACGGCGGGGAGACATCCTCCCAAGAGCAGTACAGCCATCAAGGTTGACATCATCACGAGAATTCGCTTCACGGTTTTCATGGTTTCACCTCCAATGAACCCTTTCCCGTTCCACATCATTGAGCGACCGGCTATCATGCCTCCTCACTCTTCATTCCTATTTCATTATACCTGGCAACGCTTAAGAACTCCGGAAGGAATCCTTAAGACATCCTTAACTTGTAGCTATTTTGACCAGCCGGGCTTGGCCCGTCCTCATCTGCCGGCGAATGCGTAAAAGAACTGATCTACGCGTTAGTAGGCAGTCGTTTAACAACAAATTCCTGCCTCAATTTGCACTCAGCCAATAGGAAATGAGAAGAGAAGTCCAGGTAGTTGAGGAATGTGAACTATTCTGTGTCAATTTTCGCCCATCGTGGGACCAGTGATTTCCATCCAAAGGAGGCCATGCCATCACCCTTGGTGGCCCCTTTTGGGAAAGCTTTTGCCCCAGCCCCAGTGTAGTCCAATAGACGACATAGGCGGCGTACAGGCTTTTGTAGGACAATCCAAATCAGGAAAGTAAACCCAGTTCTAAACCAAAACCGGTACTACTTGCTTCTCTAGCAACGAGATCTATTCGGCGAAAGGGAATTGCCGTGCATTTCGGGCCGGGCGGGCACCAACCGGCAACGCATGAAAGGCACGCCCTATCCTGACCTCGCCGCTGCCTGGCCAGAGATACGACGGATTACCCGGCTGCGCCTGCGGCACGGGTACCGGGTTTTCCCTCTCTGGCAGTCCCATTTGCATGACTCGTATACGTCGCGCGATATAAACGTAGAGCAGGTGTTGGGCATGTGAAGACCATCAAAATGGGGTCAAAACAGCCGCTTTTGAGCCCATTATCCGTCCTCAACAACGTCACTGCTGTGCGCGCTTTCCAGCAAACTATAGCCGTTCTCGACCGGGTGATCGTGGGTGAGATCCTGTCCAGCGAAAGGGAAAATGGTACCATCGGTGTCGGGGGCTACAGCTACAGCGCCGCCTCGCGAGCGCAGCAGGCCAACCAGGGCCGAGAGCAGGCCCCGAACGGACGCTACAAGCCCGATCTTTGTCCAGAAGGGTGGGCTGCCTGACCAGTGCTCTGCAACTATTCCAACCCGGCCCAATGCGGCAACCGGAGAGGTATACTGGGTGTGTTGGGCTTGAGTCCTTTTTTGCTCACGACCACTCCTTCTTTTTCCTGGACTGGTCATAAGCAAACAGCCGTCGGATTCAGTCGGCAAAGTGCAAAAAAACCTTTCAGTTTTGGGCCGTTTTTCTGCATTCGGCCATGGGCGCTTACAATTATCGCATTGGGCAAATCTAATTGTCGCTAACCACAACTGCCAGGTTAACCCTATGAAGCCGTAATCGCTGCGCTTACAGTATCATTTAGACGCCGTGATAGAAAGTAGACAAAAATACTGCCGAAGTGGTAGATTCATACCACTTCGGCTCGATTGTCAGATTGTTGTAGTGCGATGAAAGCGCTATCCCAAGTCGGGTACAAAGACCTTGTGCGCCCTTTATCAAAAGCCCCAATAGCATGAATCCGTCCCAAAAGAGAGCAGTAGTCAAAGACAAATCGGCAGTGACAATTGTCACCGCCGAGCAGAACGTTCGCTATTTATGTATGATCAATGGCACATAGAAATGGCCCCTTGGTATGGGTGTTGGGCTGGGTGTATCAGTGGGACTAGCGGTTGGGGTCGATGTTGATGTCGCTGTGGGAGTGGGCGTCGGCGTCAACGTGAATGTTCCTGTGGCGGTCGGCGTAGGCGTCGGAGAAGCCTGCTCTATATCAAATACACCACCGCCATTTGTCCCCGCATAAAGTATTGCTGGATTTGTCGGGTCAATCGCCAAGGCACGAACATCGGTGTTCGCCAAACCATTACTGAACGCATTCCAGGAAACACCGCCGTTTATGCTCTTGAATACGCCTTTGCTCGTCCCCGCATAGATTGTAGTCGAGGTTGTAGGGTCAATTTCCAATGCATAAACATGAGTATAATCATCCGTTGGACCGAGAAAGCCAGAATTGATTGTGTGCCATGAAGTACCTCCATTCATACTCTTGAACATGCCGTCCACCCATGTCCCCGCATAGACTGTTGCTGGGGTCGCCGGGTCAATGGCCACAGCCCGAACATCCAAATTTGTTAGACCGTTGTTGACCGCGAACCACGTAGCGCCGCCGTTCGTGCTTTTGAAAATGCCGCCACCCGTTCCAGCATAGAGCGTGGTCGGGGTGGTTGGATCAATCGCCAGAGCAACTACAACATAGGCATTCGCCAGACCACGGCTGACTGAGCTCCAAGAAACACCGCCGTCAGTACTCTTGAACATGCCACCTGCTCCTGAAGAACCATATGCTCCGGCATAGAGCGTAGTTGGAGTTACTGGATCTAACGTTAAGGCTTGGATACCGGCATTCCATGGTAGGCCATTGTTGACTGCCACCCACGAAGTGCCTCCGTCCACGCTCTTGAACACGCCTCCCCGCCAAATCCACCCAGTTCCCGCGTAAAGCGTGCTCGGTGTATTTGGGTCTATCGCCAGCGCATTGACTGCGAAATTCGTTAGGCCATCGTTGATTACAATCCATGAAGCACTGCTATTAGTGCTTTTGAACACATTGCCGCCGAAGCTCCCCGCATAGAGCGTAGCCGGGGCGTGCGGGTCAATGGCCAGAGTGTTGACCATGACATTGGATAGACCGTTGTCGGCCACCCTCCATGAAGTACCACCGTTTGTGCTTTTGAACACACCGCCCCCCGTCCCGGCATAGAGCGTGTTCGAAGCAATTGGGTCAGTCGCCAAAGCGTAAACCCAGGAATTCACCAATCCATTGTCCATCGACTTCCAGGAAGCACCGCTGTCTGTACTCTTGAATATACCACCACTTCCTCCCGCATAGAGCGTACTTGGAGTTCCTGAATCTACCGCTAAGGCATGAACTCCGACATCCCATGGTAGGCCATTGTTGACTGCCACCCACGAAGCGCCTCCATCCGTACTCTTGAATATACACCATTCCCCTCCTACATAGAGCGTACTTGGGGTTACAGGATCAATTGCGAGGGCATTAATTGTGGAAGCCGTCAGTCCATTGTTGATTGACTTCCAGGAAGCACCGCCATCCGTACTCTTGAAAACTCCCTCTCCCATCGTTGCTGCATAGACTGTAGCCGAGGTCGTCGGGTCAATCACGATGGCGTCAACAACGGAGCCGTCCGGCAAGCCATTGTTGGCCGATTTCCAGGAGGCACCGCCATCAGTGCTTTTGAACAGACCGAATGTGCTAACATAGAGGATTGTCGGAGTCTGTGGATCTATTGTCAGGGCGAAAGTGTAGGCACTAGTGCCCAGCCCATTGTTGACTGCACTCCATGATGTGCCACCATCAGTACTCTTGAACACGCCGTCTTTCGTCCCCGCATAGAGCGTGCTCGAGGTCTTTGGGTCAATCGCCAGGACGTTAACTGTGACATTTATTAAGCCATTGTTGACTGCGCTCCAGGAAATGCCGCCGTTAATGCTTTTGAACAAACCATTGTCGGTCCCCGCAAAAATCGTAGCCGGAGTCTGTGGGTCGATAGCTATGGCGTGAATCATTCCGCCTTCAGGGCCATGGCTTGTCCAAATGTTAGTTCCGGCCGAGACTGGAACAGCTTGACTACTAATCAGTATCAACAATATGGCAATAAATAGAACTTTCGATGCGCCTGTACGTAACATGATAAACCTCCTTCTACCTTTATGAATGCATCCGCCAGGAACTAAGCAACGCCAAGATTCATTGGCAAGGTTTCTTCAAGACGATCCATCTTCAGCTTGTGGGCATAAAGATAACAACTTCACGCCTACTTGGTGTATCTTGGGAATGATGTATACAGTTGCGGTATCTGACCGTTGTACGGCGGCGAAATCGCAAACAACTGGGCGACAAGCTGGCAAACACCACTGATCTAACACGATTCAGGCCCTTATTCGCTTCAGAACTAGAATCTCATTGTGAATTTTCTAAACGAGTCTGAGCAATTCAGGTGCCACACCATATCCCAATAGCGAGAAAGTGATGATAAAGAAGCCCACCAGATATCACCCCGCCGCTAGCCGATAATGGTACTGCCAGGCGAGGTCTTTTCTAGTTCGAAATTATAATTATCTTTACCATTCTTGGCAAACTGTGGTGATATTGTCAAATAATATCCTGTATCATTAGTCACAATTTCTATAAATCTTTTATGTAAGGTGATCAAACACTGCAAATCAAGAAACCATCCCAGTTGCGAACTGACTGTTTCGCTACATATCTGCTATAATTTCGACATTGTGAGAGAACAAATATTCCAAAAGCCGTGCTTCGGAGAAAGTGTATTATCAACAGACAAAAAGAGAGAAGAACAAGACGTCATGGATACACCTTTTGATCACGGCAACCGGATAGTCATCAAACCTTCTTCTTGGAAAATGTTCATGTATAGCGAGATTAGTCAGGCATTTATTGGAGGGAGCATGCTGTTGTTGCCAGCTTTCTAGATACATCCTACTGCTCTCAACCCCGAACCACCGGTGCTTGTTCGGGCCTGTGGCATTGCGACTACGATTTTCGGATTGGTCGGAATGAACATGATTGTGCGCCTTGCTGGTCAGACCGTAGTGGGTATCAGCCGTACAGAGATTTACTACCCAAGAGAGCACTGCACAGCATCCGTAGCAGATATCAAAAGCGTACGGTGTTATCTCGCTACTACATGTTTCGCGGGATGCAGGCGAGAATGATAACAGTACATCTGAAAAATCCGGAGAACTACAGGCGCATGGTACCGAAAATCAGCAAATGGCGAGCGGAGATGCTGGGGGCGGACTTGTACTGGAATTTGGCTGTTGCTTCAGACAAGAGCTTCAAGAGGGCTTGCGCCACGCTGAAAGATAAGGCGGCACCGATGACTTACGCTGCGTACGAGAAACTCAGTTTGAAAGAGCTCCGCAAGAACTGGAGCGGTATAGTAGGTTTTCACATTTGGCTGTCGGAACGAATATCTCTGGCGGCAGACGTTGTTGGCTTCACATTGTTAGTGTTCGGCTTGGTGTGGCTGTTCTGGCGCTACATATTATCCTGAAATCGGCCATTGTATGACCAGAGCAAGAGGTATCACAACTGTGAAAGGAGGAGCCGATTCCCCTCGCGCATCAACTATCCCCAGGTGCTTGTCCAGAGTTATCCACGATCAGCCAATCCTTTTGCATAGGCACTAACAGCACAGATGCGGGGTTGGTAAGCGCCGGGACGGATGCGGAACCGACAAGCGCCAGCACGTTCCCACGCCCGTCACACGCCATTGCTTCCGGCTGCGCCCAACCGGTTGACAATTTCTTCGATATGTAGTACGCTGGTCGTAGACTGGTTTTGAGGAGGTGAAAAGTGGGCAAAGTAGGCGCATACGAAGCAAAAACGAATTTGGCCCAGTTGCTCAACCGGGTAACCGATGGCGAGCGCATTGTGATCACCAGGCACGGGGTGCCTGTGGCCATGCTGCAACCTGTTCCCCCTGCCAGGCAAATGCCCCGTCAGCAGGTGATCTCGGAGCTCAAGACGTTCCGCCGCGACCACCGCCTGGCGGGACTCACTTTGTCCGAGATGATTGCCGAAGGGCGGGAGTGAGGCAATGGCCGACACACGTTTTGTGCTGGACGCTTCGGTGACATTGGCCTGGGGTTTCGCCGACGAAGCCAACGCGTATGTAGATGCCGTCCTGGAGAGCTTGACAGACGCTGCAGCGGTGGCGCCGGCCGTTTGGCCGCTGGAAATGGCCAATGCATTGCTGGTCGCCGAGCGACGCGGCCGCCTGACCAAAGCGGACAGCGCCCGTTTCCTGTCCCTGCTGGAACAGTTGCCCATTGCCGTGGAGCAAGAAACCCCGGCCAGGATGCTGGGGGAGATCATGGCGTTGGCCCGGGAACACACCCTCTCCACTTACGACGCTTCTTATCTGGATCTGGCCATGTGCCAGGGCCTTGCTTTGGCCACCCAGGATGAAGCTTTGCGCCGGGCCGCCGTGGCCTCCGGCGTGCCTATCTATCTCAGCGATGCTGACGACAAACGGAGGTGAATCATGGACCCTGTTGTAATGATTACGACGGCACTGAAGCTCGGCGCTTTAGGCCTGGCCGCAGGAACCTTGGAAGAGGGCGGCGGCGACCTGTACCGCAGTTTGAAAGGACGGCTTGTAAAGCAGTTTCACGGCAAGCCAGAAGCGGAATTAGCGCTGGTCAGGTACGAAGAGAAACCGGAAGTGTGGCAGGCTCCTTTGCAGGAAGCTATTCTGGAGAGTGGCGCCGCCGAGGATAATGAGATTGTCCAGTTAGCAGAAGCGTTGTTGGCTTTGCTCAAGCAGGAGAGCGGCGTTTCCGCAGTGGTGAACACGGGCAGTGGCGCCATCGCCCAGGGACCAGGCGCGGTGGCGGCCGGAGAACGAGGCGTCGCCATCAGCGGAGACGTGAACGGCAGCGTTATCGTCACCGGCGACGGCAACCGGGTCGACGCCGGCCGGGATAGTGACAGTTAATCCAGAACACCACAAGCATATAGCACACTGGCGCAGCAAAACAGTCCAACGCGTCAATTCAGGTTCATGCACAATGAGTTTCCCAGGGAGGTTCCATGCCTTTTAACGTCGATTTGTGGAAGAAACAGGCCAAAGAACGGCTGCGCGGATGGAAGCGCAACATGCAGCGAACCGGTGTTAATTCAGTCTATTGGTTTCTGGCGGCCACAACCTTTTTGCCAGTACTCGAAGCTGCTCTTAAAGGTGACCCATACACCGCAAGCGCTACGATTGGAGCTGTCGCTGGCAGTGTTGGCGGTAATCTGTTGGCTAACCAGGTTCAGTACTGGCATGATCGTACTGACGAGCTTGACACAGCGACTCTTGCGAGAACTCTGTCGGACGCACTATCGAAAGAAACTGCCCGGCAAAATGAGTTGCCAACAGCTTTGGACAACATCTTACAAGGCCTGGACGTAATCCAACAGGCACAACTGGAACTAAGTGAAGAGGACAAGGCCTGGTTTGCGCAGACCTTACATGATGAATTGAGCGGACTGGGAAACTGGCCAAAGTATGAAGCGGTGGTGGCAGGCACGGGCGCCATCGCCCAGGATCAGAGCGCCGCGGCGACTGATTTCGCCATCGCCATCAATGGAAATGTCGCCCACAGCATCGTCGCAATTTACACGCAGCAACCTTCCCAAGCAACTCCAGAGGATTACAAGAAGGCACTGGAACGCTACCTGCGGCATTTGCTCACCACGCGCCATATCCTGAACCTGCGTGGCATCCGCTCTTTCCAGCCCATCAGCATCGAACTGGAGCAGGCCTATGTCACCTTG
>WFQT01000135.1 GCA_015486895.1 Anaerolineae bacterium | reverse complement strand
CCTCCCAACGAAGGGGATACAGCGCTAAGCACAAACCCTCTACTCACCGGAATCATCGTCGGTGAGGGGGTAGAAGTAGGAAGGCGAGTCGGAGTGGGCGTTGTCGTTGAAACCAACGTCGGCGTGGTCGTCGGCGTCAGCGTGTGCGTGCAAGTTGGTGTCGGCGTCTGAGTCAGGGTAGCCGTCAGTGTCGGCGTACTCGTCCAAGTTGGCGTGCCGCTTGGTGTCGGCGTACGGGTTGCCAAACGCAACGTGAGTGCACGGCTCTCCACGCGGCCGTTCCAGGTAACGACCTCTAAGCGGTACAGGTGATCCGACGACGGACAAACCTGTTTGCTGCCACTGTCTTGCACCATCGTTCCATCCAGCGTGACCCGTTTGGCACCGCTAACCTGCCAGCGCAAGGTGCTGCACAATCCAGGCCGAAGGAGAAGTGGCGAAGCAGAGAAAATAATGCGGACCACTGGCGTCGGGCGCCGTGTCGGCGTGAAGCGAGGCGCAGGCGTCGCCAGCGGCGATTCTGCAGAATGAGCCGGCGTCAAGGTAGCTATTCGCGGCGAAGGCGAAGGTGTCACTGGCATGGTTGGTACTCCGGTCGTGGCAACGTTCCCTGGAAAGACGGTTGGCGTTGCTAACGGCGAACTCTGTCCGCTATTCCGCCGCTGAGACGACACTGGCGTCAGCCCGGAAGCAGAGCGACCACCCCTCTCAAAGTAACGCCAACTGAAAAAGAGCAACGTCCCGGATAGACAAAGCAGCAATAGGAAGAGAAAGCCGCCAGCCAGAAACACCGGCCACCATCGTTGCCAAAAGTTCTTCTGAGTAGAGGACAGCGGCGAGGGCTGTGGCAACGGCATCAACGGATAGGTATGATCCGCCGCCGGCCAGGCACCGCTGGCCTGCCCGGAGGTCACCTCGTCATTGCCAAACATCCCCGCGTAGCGAGGGCAAAAGCGATAATTACCACTCAAACAGAAAACAGTCTGCTCCGCCTGGGAAATCGCCTCACTTTTCCCCCGCACATAGCAACGATTTTGAAAGGAGGGATAATTGAGATAACTTTCCTGGCCTTGCAGGGAGCCTAAATAGGGACAAGCTTCTTGGTCGGTCACGTTTTTTATTCTTTCCAAAGAGGATTATCAACGGCAGGCACATGCCCGGTACCGGACTCAAAAAAAGTATAACATGCTCCTTGCTGGCTGTCAACGGCCTCTCGGTAACATTGGCTTTTGACGCTGTGGATAACAAAAAGCGGGGGAAGGTTAACCCTTCCCCCGCTTTGTTCGCTCAACTGCAAATGCTCACGACATTTTCTGGGCATCCAGAACTGCCATGGCTGCCATGTTGATAATATCGCGGACTTCATCACCGGCCTGCAAGACGTGAATCGGTTTGCCCATACCCATCAGGATCGGGCCAATGGTAGTGGCGCCACCTAAGCGCTGCAACAACTTGTAGGCTACGTTGGCCGCCTCCAAGTTAGGAAAGACTAACACATTGGCGTCCTTAACATTGCTGAAGGGATAGTGTTCGTCCACAATGTCAGCCACCACGGCTGTATCCGCTTGCATCTCCCCATCGATGATCAAATCCGGCCGGCGGTTGCGGACAATGTCTACCGCCCGCCGCACTTTCTCCGACAGCGGATGCTGCACGCTGCCGAAATTAGAGAAGGAGAGCATAGCAATTCGCGGTTCCACATCGAACTCTCGAGCTCGCTCCGCAGCCAGAATAGCTATGTCAGCTAAATCCTCGGCAGAGGGCTCGATATTCACCGTGGCATCGGTGAAGAAGTATAACCTCTCGTTGATAATCATTACATACAGGCCAGCAGTACGATCGACACCAGCCGCGGTGCCGGCCACCTGCAACGCCGGGCGCAACACTTCCGGATAATTGTAGGTTAAACCAGAAATGAAAGCATCCGCATCTCCAGCCTGGACCATCAACACCCCATAATAGTTAGGATTACGCAACAAATCGTGGGCCACGCTCTTGGTAACACCTTTCCGCTGCCGCAGAGAGTAAAGCAATTCAGCGTATTCCTCTCTCTTGGGATTGGTCTGTGGGTCCACGACCACCAATTTTTCATGGATGCCAAGCTTCTCCTGAATCTCCTTAATAACTGACTCCCGGCCTAAGAGGATGGGCGTGCCAATACCCTCGCTCAGAACTTGCGCGGCGGCCCGGATAATTTTGCTCTCTTCTCCTTCAGCAAAAACGACCCTCTTTGGTAGCTTCATGGCTTTGTAAGCGATAGATCGTGTTACAGTCCAACCTTTGCCCAGCCGAGCAGCTAATTGCTCCCGGTATTCATCCAGGTCAATGTGGCGCTGTGCTACACCACTTTCCATGGCTGCCTCTGCTATTGCCGGTGATTCCCATAGCATTACTCGGGGATCCAGTGGCTTGGGGATGATGTAATCCCGCCCAAAACGCATTTTATCTTTGCCATAGGCCTTTAACACTACATCTGGAACATCCTCCTTGGCCAAATCTGCCAGAGCATGCGCCGCCGCGATCGTCATCTCATCATTGATAGCGGTAGCCCGGACATCTAACGCTCCCCGGAAAATGAAGGGGAAACCCAGCACATTATTTACCTGATTGGGATAATCAGAACGGCCAGTGGCCACAATAGCATCAGGACGAGCAGCAATAGCCAATTCCGGCTTAATTTCAGGATCAGGGTTAGCCATTGCCAAAACGAAAGGATCTCGCGCCATACTTTTGACCATCTCCGGCGTCACTACATCGGCCACCGAGAGCCCCATAAACACGTCGGCGCCCACCATGATGTCAGCCAGCGTACGAGCATCTGTATCCTGGGCGAAACGCTCTTTGTAAGGATTCATGCCGGCACCCCGGCCTTTGTAAATCACGCCACGGCTGTCACACATCATGATATTTTCACGTTTGACCCCTAACTTAATGATGAGCTCGGCACAGGCGATGCCCGCGGCACCGGCACCATTCACCGCTACTCTAATCTTAGAGATGTCTTTCCCCGTTATCTCCATGATGTTTAGCAAGGCGGCGGAGGAAATGATGGCCGTGCCGTGCTGGTCGTCATGAAACACCGGAATGTCGACCGTCTTCTTCAATGTTTCCTCAACATAGAAGCACTCTGGCGCCTTGATATCCTCCAGGTTAATACCACCAAAAGTGGGAGCTAATAATTGCACAGCCCTAATGATCTCGTCGGGATCCAGGGTGTCTAACTCGATATCAAAGACATCCACGTCAGCAAAGCGCTTGAAAAGGACTCCCTTCCCCTCCATCACCGGCTTTGCTGCCAGCGCACCACGGCTACCCAAACCCAAAATTGCCGTGCCATTAGAAACGACAGCCACTAGATTGCCCTTTGCCGTATACTCATACGCCAACGATGGGTCTTCGGCAATCTTCAAGACCGGAACAGCTACGCCTGGTGTGTACGCCAGCCCCAAGTCCCGTTGTGTCAACATCGGCTTGGTAGCCCGTACTTCGATCTTCCCCGGCCTACCTACGGAGTGGTACTCCAATGCTTCCTTTTCCAAATCCATGACTAACCTCCTGAAAAATTGAAAAGCCCACAACGGGTAAAACCGGGAGAACAGTGCTTTTCCAAGGATAATGCCCCGCGTGCGCCATACAGAGAGTACTGACAAAACCAACTTCATTATTCAGCAAAAAGAATCCGCTGTCCATGACGCATATCAGAAAGAGATAAACCAGCCTCGGGCTTAACCCTACATCACTGTACTCTAACTTGGCACCCCGCATGCATACCCCCACCGGCTTGCCGAACTGCTGGCGTTCCTTTCCACCAGGCGTAGAGGCTTTTGCTGGCTGCATTGCCATATATAGGCCATCTGAAAGCTCGACCCCGCGAACGTCAAAAGTTTCGGACGGCGGTAAACAAATACATCAGACCTTTTGATGAAACATCATAGGACACAGACTAACGCGGATACACACTGATTGTGTTGTTTTTGCTGTGTTTATCTGTGAAAATCCGTGTCCAATTTCTATCCCCTGGGATAGACTGCTTGCTACATTAGTTGCGGCTTGCTGCGCTATGCCAAGACAGGAGCCAACTATCTGCAAGGATAGCGGTAATACATTGCTTGAACCAGCTTGACGAATCTTATAATCTGGTTTATATTTCACTCAATGAGCCCGGTGTCTCAATAATGTTGTTCTGACCACCCTCCGTTTTGATGACTGGTAATTCATACCAAAGCTTCCTCCACCAAAACGGGTGTATGATCAAATCGACAGGACAACGGCAACGGAATGATTATGGTCAGGATAACGTGTACAGCCCCTCGGGGGGCATAAAGATAAAAGGGAATTATCGATAGAGAAAGGAAGTTATCGCATGGACTTATTCCAGAAGTGTGCTGAAGGTATCCAACGTGTCGAAGAGGCTATCCAGGAAGGTTATTATCCATACTTCATCCCTATAGAAGAATCGGAAGGGCCGGAGGCCGTTGTCCGCGGAAAACGGGTCATCATGGCCGGATCCAATAATTACCTGGGGCTGACCACCCATCCAAAGGTACGTCAGGCTGCCATTGATGCCATCCACCGTTACGGTACAAGTTGTACCGGATCCAGGTTTCTCAACGGTACCCTGGCAATACACGAGCAATTAGAGCAGGAATTGGCCGAATGGGTCGGGATGGAAGCAGCACTGGTGTTTAGCACCGGGTATCAAACCAACTTAGGCACCATTTCCTCATTAGTTCAGCGGGGCGACATTGCCGTTACTGACAAGGAAGATCATGCCAGCATTATCGACAGTGCAAAAATTAGCTATGGCAAAATGATGCGCTTCCGCCACAACGACATGGACTCCCTCGACTCGGTGCTGAAGCGCATTCCGAAGGACGCCGGCACCTTGGTTATCATTGACGGTGTTTTTAGCATGGGGGGGGACATCGCCCCTTTGCCAGAATTGGTGGAAATCTGCCACAAGAATGGTGCTCGTCTCATGGTTGACGATGCCCACAGTATCGGTGTCCTTGGTGGCGGTCGGGGCACGGCGGCCTATTTCGGCCTCACCGAAGGGGTCGATCTAATCATGGGCACTTTCAGCAAGGCTTTTGCTTCACTGGGAGGGTTCATCGCCGGCGACCGAATTACCATTGAGTTCATCAAGCATAATGCCCGATCCTTGATCTTCAGCGCCAGCATGACACCGCCAAATACCGCCGCAGCTTTAGCCTCATTGCACGTGATGCAAGATGAACCAGAACGCAATCAGCGCTTGTGGGATATCACACACCGGCTGCATGCTTCCTTCCGACAAATGGGCTTCAATATAGGCAACACGCAAACGCCCATCATTCCGGTGATCATCGGTGATGAAATGAAGACTTTCGCCTTCTGGCGAGCGCTGCTGGACGCAGGCGTCTTCGTGAACCCGGTCATCCCGCCAGGCGTACCTCCGAATATGTCTTTGCTGCGCACTAGCTACATGGCTACGCACACAGACGAGCATATCAACCGCCTGTTAGCGACATTCCAGCAGGTCGGTAAGGAGTTGGGGGTCATTGAGTAAAGATAGGGCATAACATGACCTCCGGCCGTTGTCAATATAAAACTATAGTCCGGCGAAAATGACGTTTTAGGCTCATCTGAGCTATATTCACCACAGGTTGCACGGATTAACAGCTGTCTCTTAT
>WFQT01000134.1 GCA_015486895.1 Anaerolineae bacterium | reverse complement strand
CCTAAGTATTGAGAAGATACCTTGGCTTTTCAGTTCTGGCACGGCCAAGTTAGGGCACACCAAGCTCTTGAAGCCCATTCAGTTGTGCTAACTGAAAATGACATAGCGGCGCAAAAAAGATTCCACAGCCTGGTAATACGCCTCGATTGTCTCACTTTTACGCCAGCCATGCCCCTCGCCGGGGTAAACGTGATACTCATGTGGCACGCCTCGCCGACGTAACGAGTCAACAATAGCATCCGACTGGTCCTTCAAAACCACCCGGTCAATTTCCCCCTGGAAGACAATAATAGGATCCTGTATCTTGTCGGCAAAAAAGATGGGCGACCGATCATGATACACCTGTGCCGCTTCTGGCAACGGCCCTAACAAAGTGTCGGAGTAACGTTCCTCAAATTTATGGGTCTCCATGGCTAAAGTGAACTGATTGGCGACGCCGTAGAGACACACCCCGGCCCGGAAGAATCCAGGATAATCCTCCAATGCTTTGAGGACGGTGAACCCCCCGGCGCTGCCGCCCATAATCACCAGTTTATTGCTATCCACCATCTCCTGTTGCACCAAAAAACGAGCACCGCTAACAGCATCTTCCACGTCATAAATGCCCCAGTTGCCCTTCAGTATGTCCCGGTAAACACGGCCATAGCCGGTACTGCCCCGGTAATTCACCTCTAAGAGAGCATACCCCCGACTCGTAAAGAACTGCGCCCGTTCGTCAAATTGGGCAACAACCTGGCTAGTCGGGCCTCCATGCACCATTACCACCAGCGGCGGCTTACCCGTGCTAACAAAGCGACTATTTGTAGGCGGGAAGTAAAGACCATGAGCAGTACCCCCATCTTCCCCCAACCACTGCAATGACTGTGGAGAGGCGTAATCTTCTGGCAGCACGCTTTCTGTAGTTGCCCGCCGCTGGACGAAGGCCCGATTGTCCTGGAGATGATAGCGCACGATTCGAGGAGGCACTTTCCCTCCCGATGCCAGGAAAGCCAACTGGTCGCCGGCCGGAGAAACGGCCACCTGGGCCACAGCGGTGTATTCCTCCGGCACCGGCAACAAACGCTCGCGTCCGCTGGCCAATTCATACTCCCACAAGCGCACAAATCCATCCTGATTGCGTTGAAAGAAAACACGCTGGGCGTCGCTGCTAAAGCCGTAAGTGCGCATCCCTTGCACCCAAGCCGGCTGGCCGTGCTCCGCGGGGGTAGCGGTCAATTGCCGGTGTTCGCCGCTCTCCAAGTCATACAGGTAAATCTGCCACCAGCCACTGACATCGGAGACATAAGCCAAATAACGGCCATCCGGGGAAAACTCTGGTTGGAATATGGAAACACTCTCGCCGCCGGCGACTGTTTCCACACCGGTCAAGACAGGTAGCTCGTTCTCCATTTCCTGGAGATTACCCATTCGCAATGTTGTCCCGTCCCATGGCATCTGGGGGTGGTTCCAGGCAATCCAGGCTACCTGGCGACCGCTCGGATGCCAGCAGGGCTGCATGTAAAAATCATCCCCATGCACCAGGTGCTGCGGCCAAAATTCCCCTTTTGTATCCACGATAGCCAGCACATCCCGGCGCTCATAAGTATGTACGAAGAGCAACCAACGGCCATCGGGAGAGACGGTTGGCGCGGCGCAATCGCCAAACGCCGGGGTAATAGGACTGGAAACGCCGCCGGCTAACGGCTGGCGGTGGATGCGCCCCTCAGCAGAGAAGTAAACAGCCCCTTGGCCAACGCCGAAGTCGCCACCGCCGTAGCCCACCCGGGCCCGCACAGAAAGATCGCTATTCAAATCGCGCGGTGCTTGCTCACCTCCGGCGTCGGCAGCTACCAGAATCCCGCGGCCAGAACGAGACTCCAGCCAAACCAGCGTCTTGCCATCGCTATCCCAGGCCACATCGCCTAACCGCATGCCTTGCGCTAAACTCCGTGGCGTTATGGGACTATCCCACAATCCGTACTGTCGCTTCATCCTCTGGGTCATGACTTCCTCTCTATTTCCCACCATTTCCCGGCAGGAAGTTAACTTGGGGGGATTCACGATAAATTGGCGGCGTACTCACGCCAACCGGAATTACACCCAGCCAGCTTCAAGCCAAGGCCGAGCGCTCCCGGTCCATCTCATGTTGAAAATACGCCTCAAAAGCTGCGTGTAATCGCCGAGTAAGAGGCCCCACCTGGCCGTTCCCCACCGGCTTATGATCCACTACCGTCAGCGGCATCACGTGGCGGCTAGTGCTGGTCAGAAAAGCCTCCTTCCAACGAGGTAGATCGGCGAGCAGCAAAGGTGCCTCCTGCAAAGGTAAGCCCATCTCCCCTGCCAAGCGCAAAACGCACTCCCGGGTCTCGCCACTTAGCACTTCAGTCGCCGGCGGCGTAAGCAATACACCATCTAGAACCACAAACAAATTGCTGCTACTTCCCTCCCACACTTTGCCATCGTAGACCAGCAAACCTTCATGACAACCGGCTTCATGGGCAGCTCGTTGAGCCAGGTAATTAGTCAAAGTATTCAGGGTTTTAGCTTGTGGCAAGGGCCGCATCCCCGGAAAAGTAACGGCGTCGGCGCCCAACGTCCAGTAACGAGGCGGAAATTGCATGGATTTGCCTAATCGCAACCAGCAACTGCCGGCATGCACATCGGAAGCGCTGGTAACGACAATGCGCAGCAACCCAGCACCATGGGGCCGGAAGCGTAGCAAATCGACTGCCCACCCTTTAATAGTCGCCAACGAGGCCGGCAGCGGCAACCCGATCGTCCCCGCGGAGCGTTCTAAACGATGCAAGTGTGCTTCTAAATGAAAAGGGGTGCCGTCAATAACCTGCACAGACTCGTAAACGCCAAAGGCATGTAAAACGGCCGGCGAAAATAGGGGTAATCTTGCCTCACTTAACGGCAGCAAGGTACCATTCCGGCTTACAACATCTAGCGCAATCATTGTTCCCCAGTCCTTTTAGCCCAGGTGCTCAATAACTTTTTTAGTCATCTTAGACAGACTTCTTGCCAAAGCAGAATTAGCGTCGGCAATTATGACCGGTTCCCCTTTGTTCAAGTGTAGTGTCGCTCTGCCCACATCCTCTGGTAGCTCAGCCAAAATGTCGTGATTTAGCTGAGCCTTCAATTGGCGCGTAACCACCCCCCCCGGCATACCATCCCGGTTCAGAATTAAGAGTAACTCTATAGCTTCCGGCTGCTGCTCAAACCAGGCTAATGCTTTGTAGGTGCGTCGAATGGTGGTCAATTCCGGCGTGGTGACCAGAAGGACCAAGCCTTCATCTTTACTGGGTGTCGGCGGTTCTGCCCATTGGTAAAAACTGCCACCGTCCACCACAAGATAATCCAGGTCATTGCCCCACAAATCCACCACCTGTGAGAATACCTCCAACCCCAACAGACCAGCGTTGGCCGGCTGATTAGACCCTAACAAGACACGGACACCGCTGGCATGCTCGCTAATCAACGAGCTCACGAGTTCATCATCAATGTGATCCAAATAAGGAATTAAGGCATCCAAAGTTTGCATTTCCGGCAAATTCAAGAAGGTTCCCACATCTCCCATGGGCAAACGCCAATCCAAGAGCCCCACTTTGGCCTTAGCTTGTTGTAACAAGGACACCGCCAGGTTGACGGTCACGGAGGTCGTTCCAATGCCAAAGCGCCCTCCCAACACGAGAATCACTTTTGCCCGCAACGCGTAGCTGCTGCGCAAATGAGCTTCGATGCGGGCCAAAAGTTCATCCCGGTTCACCGGCTTGGTAATGTAATCATTCGCGCCGGCGTGCAGTCCTTTTACTTTGTCCCCCACCTCGCCCAGAGCGGATAGCATAATGATCGGCGGCTGGGCGCCATAAAGGGTCTTGCGAATGCGTCGTACCGCCTCGAAGCCATCCATGCCTGGCATCATGACATCGACTAATAGCAAATCTGGGTGGAAGTCCTCCACCGCTTTGATGGCCGAAACCCCATCTTGAGCGGTCAAGACACGATAACCATGCTTGCCAAGGGTAATTTCCAATAATTTACACAACTGGGGGTCATCGTCAACAACAAGTATCTTCTTTGCCATTTATCTACTCTTGCCTCTTGTGCTGCTCAGCGCCTGCTTCTACCGTCGGGAAAGCAGATATTGAGCTGTAATGTGATCAGTAACCAAGACATTGATCAACCGGCCTCGCAGGGCAGCGTAAATGGCATCGAAACGATGCCGATCAGCGCCGACTACACCAATAACCCGCTTTCTCCGCTTCACCATGCGCTGCAAACCAGAAAGTCCCAGACCGATTGGATAATAACTGGTCTCTTGGACTTCTTCACCATCCTGATCGAACCACCAGGAGCATATCTCCCCAATGGCCCCCATGTGGATAACCTCGGTAACTTCTTCTTCCGCCAAAAGGCCACGCCGCACGATAGTGGAAGATTTCGGATCCGCCGGCGCGATAGCTGTTATGGCAACAGTAGCTGTTTGCAAGGCACCTAACACCTCCTGGACCAGCGGTAGTTGCTGTACTACCTCTCTTTGGCGCAAGTCCCGCACGATGGCCGGGGAGATCAGCCAATCATAATCACCACCGTATGCCTGTGCGACTTCGCGGGCTAATAAATTCGCCTCAAAGGCATCAGAGTGTGAGCTAAGCATCCCTAAAAACGGCAATACTTGCAGCCCGCGCAACATGCGGCTGGGACGCAAGTGGTCGACCACACTGCGCATCACCCGTCCCCAGTTAATGCACATGACATCGTTGTTATCTAAGATGCGGTCTAAGTAGAATGCAGCCCGCTGTGCCATCCGCTCTACCAACGCCTGCTGGGCGTTACGGGGTAGGGAGTCATCAAGGATTTCCTCCCGGCCGGGAACAAGAACTGAATCCAGCAACTCGTAGCGGGCAACCAGATCCGCTTCCAGCCGGCGCAGATAAGCATCCTCCATACGGGGCACCACCAAAAACTGGACGATACCCTCCTGTCGCGCCTCCTGGAGCAAACGATTGACTTTCACACGGGTTAAGCCCAACCTTTCTGCAACCCGCGCTTGAGTCAGGTCCTCTTCATAATGCAACCTTGCCACCTCAAATAGCAATGACCGTTCATTTCTTTGCATAGAAGCTCCTGATATTTAGATGCACTAGTTCCAAACTGGAACGATGTTCCACCCCCAAACAAATGACACACATCTTGACAAAAGTTGCACCTATGATACAATAGAAGCAATTGCTCGCAAAGGCAAGCAAACAGTAGAATAAGGAGGCTCGCCCATGTCTGTATTCACGTCCGACCTATCACAGGGAACCCATATTTCTCTCGGCATAGAAAGGCACAGTCCCTTCCTCTCCTATCATTCTTTAAATACTGAAGAGCAGTTCAGCGTTACCTGCCATAATTGCCCTGCACGTAAACGATTCGGGCGTTGCCCATTCTTGATCTTTGACAATGTTAACGTCGCCAAGTTCCTCTGTCCCGCCTACTTAGGCGGCTTCGACGGATAACTCGCCAGGCGACGCCCAATCTATTCCTGGTGAGTCAACGTGTACGAGCACTGCCCTGCCCGCACACGATGATTTTTTCTCTACCTTTCCTTCCGGAACAGGCGCATCCGATGCGGGTGCGCCTGTTTCCTTGGGGAAACACGCACAGTTCAGTCCTCACGTATATCTCTCCTAACCTGGCCAAGCCAGAATCAAAAAGCCAAACGCAAAGGTGTGAAGAAGCAAAGTCTCAAAGTCTCTTATTTCTCTCTCTGTATGATCGTACCGCTCCAATCCCATCTTGGTCCAGTCGCCCCAGTTCGTTTGGCTACTTATTTTTTCATTTGTGTCTTAATGACCTCTGCGGCGCTCCGTTCAATTTTTGTTTTCTGGTCCAACATACAAAATTCCCACTGGTAAGGTACTACAAAATTGAACTGCAAAATAGATTTCCGCCAGACACCAGGAAAATAATCAGTTTTTCGTATCCCCCGAGTGTCAAACAGATCGTGAACCTCACACATCATCTCAATTCCCCGAGCTATATTGACCAGGCCGTAAGCCCTTACAATTACTATACATAGAAAAAATATTGTGGCAACAGCCAGCGACCCAGTGCCGGCCGGTCCAGCTTTTATGTAGGCCGCAACTTCAGTTGCGGGTCCCTTTCTGATTACACGTCCCTCCTCATTAGTGCAGCTCCAAGAAGTACGGCGCCATTTCTCGCGTCGCCGGTGCCAAAGCGCTCACCACGATAATTGCTTCCCCGCGACCGTTAGCCACCAGTGTCATACTTCCTTTCTGTTCAGCATCTAGTCGCAGCGGTAATACCTTGGTGCCCAGGTCGTCATTCTGGATCACCTGAACTGCGTAACGCTCCGGCACCAACAAGTCAGTACGCACAGCGCCGGCAGCCTGCCAGGCATTGCTCCCCGATTCAAAGCCGTCGCTAAAGCCAATCTCCGGCACAGTTACATCGTCCACGAAAAAACCAGAATTGACTACAGCATCGTCAGTAACGTACTCGAAGCGCAACTGGATCTTCTTACCTGACCAGGGAGAAAGGTCAAACCGTTCCTGTACCCAGGTAGGGTGATCACCGCGGCCACTTAGACCCGTCAGACCACTCCCTAAATTGTTGCCGTAGGGGTTCGCCTGAATCGTGTCGGCGTTGCTCAACATCTTCCACGTCTTACCGCCATCTTCGGAAACAACCACATAGAGAAAATCCCATTTGTTCTCAATATCGTACCAGCTCCAAAAACGCAATGTAGCTTTGGAAACAGTGCTCAAGTCCAATGTCCGGGTCAGGGATACGTCGCTGTCATCCGCAGCATTGAGCCAGTAGGCATACTTGCCACTATGAACGCCCAGGGGGCCAAGAGGAACACTCTTTTCTCCCCGGAAACTTATACGCAAATGAGCAAAGTTTCTCACCCAATAGTAGTCAGCAGCATATTGATGTACCCGAGCCCTACGCTGGGCCGGACGCCGATCGATTTCCTCGAAATCACTTCTTTCCAGAGTAGGCATCTGTGAATCGTGATAACCGTACCAACCCCCGTCCAAGTTATCATCGTTCAAGACATTGGCCACTGTCCAATCGGCGAAGAGGTCAGCAGACTTCATCTTCTGTCCGTAAATATCTTTTAGGACAGCGTTAATTCCCGCCATGCCATTCTTCGGCTCCCGTGCCAGCAACTTGATAAAGCTTTTCCCCAAGTGTCCGTACAAATAGGTAGTGAATAGCTCGGCTGCACCGTAATGTGGAGCCGAATCCTCCTCGGACCAGGCAGTAAGCTGAGTATCTGGTTTATCCAGGAAAGCAGCAATGTGAAAAGAGGGAGGAAAGCCATTAAGTCGCTCGGCCAACATGGAAAATCCCTCATTGAGCCACGTGTCCTCGTTGCGATCCTGGTTCCACTGGATCATATGCTGGAACTCATGGGCCGCCGTAGCGAGAAACAGATCAGATGTCAGCGACAAGTGCTGGGCGTTAAGGAAAAACATATCTTTCTCATTGCTGTATGGATTCACAGGGAGCGGCGAGCAGTCAGAGCCGGAGAAATAGCCCAGCATATTGTCGCCTAATTTGTCGGAAATAAGGAAGAAAAGGTGAACATCACCATCAATGCCAGGGATTTCTTCTTTGCCGAAATAACTGTGATCAGTAGGATAAATCTTTGTCTCAAAAGTATCGGCTGCTTGTTGCAAGTCACTCTGCTTGATATCAATCCCTTTTTCCACCCAAAAGTAAACATGCGGGGTGACGTAGCGCAAATAGGCGGTAATCTGCAAGTGTTTTTGTTTATCATCGTCGAAGACCCAAAACTTGGCTCGGTCGCCAACACGATAAACCTGCGGAGTTGGCGTCATGCTATTAGTAAGCTGCTTCCGCCATTCCGGGTGATAGCGCCAACCTAAGGAACGCAAGTCGCGCGTGGGGACAATTGCTTTCGCTAAAGAGATAACTGTTTCCTGGCCCGGCGCAGCAGCGGCCACGGAGGAGAAAGGATACGGATGGGGCGCTGGCAAAGCCGTTGACTCTGCCAAGCTAGTTGGCCGCGGCCGTGGCGTTACTGTCGCCAGAGGCGTCAATTGGAGCCGGGGCGTAGCTGTAGGCGGAACTAACTGCCAACTGCTGGTAGACAAGTAGCTCGGCTCGCGACTGTAAACATGATGCCACAATAACACACCTTCGCCGGCCACACAGCAGATGGAAAGCCAACAAAGGAAAATAATAACCAAGAAAAACCAGAGTAGCCGTCGCTGGTGCCTGGTTGCTTGCTGCGGTGTTTCTTTCTCTTCCATCATCACTCCTAATCTGGCCGAGCCAGAACCAAAAAGCTCAATGCAAAGTCGCCAAGAGGCAAAGCAGCAAAGATCTTATTTCTCCTTAGCGTCTTAGCGATCTTTGCGATCTTTGCGGCTCCGCATTAAATTTTCGTCCAGTATACAAGAATTTCATCGGTAAAGTGCTAAGTACCGCCATTCTGACTCATCACGTTGGCCAGCTTAGGAAACGGCCGGCCTCTCTTCCCGCTTCTGAGGCACCATAGATGCATCCCGCTCTACCTTGACGTCGTACAGTTTTTGCTCTACGCGCTCAATTTGCTCATCCCACAACCCAACTAATTGCCGGTAACGCGCTTCAGTCAAACCGCCGGCGGATGCCAATTCACGCAAAGCGACCTCTTCTTCCTTCAATGCCTCCAAACGTGCTTGCAATTCTGCTCGGAGCAACAACCGGGGATGTTCCTGGACTAAAGATTCCACCTCAGAAGAAAGCCGTCGCCCGACCTCCCGATACTCGGCGTTCAGTTTTTGCCAGACAGCATCGGTGATCACATTGTCATCGTGCAAAGACTCCAAGTGGCGCCAACCGGACCAACGGGCTACCAGTTGACCACGGAGCCACTGAAAATGGTCTTGTACTACATCGCGGCGCACAATCCGGAGCCAGATGAGCAGCGGCTTGATAGTCAGCCCCTGGACAATCAGGGAGAACAGCACATAGCCGTAAGTCACCGAGATCAACAAGATATATTCATCACGAGAAAAGGCAGTGTAGCCCGCTAAGTTCAGCGCCAGCACCAATCCTAAAGAACCACGAATACCTCCCCAAAGGAGCACCGCTAACCACCGTAAAGGGATCGTCTCATCTCGACGATGCAGGAGCCCGCCTAACGGATAAACAACGAAGAAGCGGGCAAGCAAAATCACGAAGATACCCCACACGACTGGCCCTACCACACTGCTCAAAGAAGAGAAAACTTCCACGCCAGGTCCGCGGAAGATGACATTCAGTTCCAAACCAATGATCAAGAAAATGAAGGAATTGATGAGAAAGGCAACGTATTCCCAGAACGTGTTGATCGTTAGCCGGGCAGTAGCAGAAATGCCCTTCCGCCCTGCTACACGGACGAAGATTAACGTTCCAACGACGACAGCGATAACCCCGGAGACTTGTGCTTCCTCTGCTAACAGATAAGTGGCATAGGTCATCACACCAGTCATGCTCAGCTCCACCATAGGCTCAGTAATGGGGAGGAAGAGTACACCGAAGACATAGCCGATAGCGCCACCAATCAGAGCACCGCCTACCGCAACCAAAAGGAAGCCAATAATCCCGGCCAAGAGGGGTCCTAAAATAGAGCCAATCTGTAGCGTCGCGTGAATATATTGAGAAACAAAACCATGCTGGTCTTTCACGAGCATGCCCACTAAAATCAGAAGCAAGATGCGATAGAACACAAGAGAAGTGCCGTCATTGAAAAGACTTTCCCCTTCTACCAAAACAGAAAGACGCTTAGGGACTCCAAGTTCTTTGAAGAGAGAGACGACACTAATAGGATCAGTAGCAGATATCAGCGCTCCCAGGATTAACGCTTTTAGCAAAGAAAGATCGTAATGAAAGAAGGTGGCAACTCCCCAACGGAATAGAAAGCCAACAATAAACGTGGATAGGAGAACTCCTGGCACAGCCAGGGTCAGAATAAGCGTGGCATTGCGTCGCAAGTCCTCGAAATCCAGGTGAAACGTAGCCTCAAAAAGCAGAGCGGGCAGCAATACCAGCAGCAAAAGATCACCGGAAAAGAACGACGGCGGCTCCAGACCGGAAAGGCTTAGGAGCAAGCCGATCAGCACCATCGCAATGCTATAGGGGAGATGTGCTTTCCGAGAAACAATGACGATAATAGAGGCCAATGTCAAAAAGCCTACGCCAATGACCGCTGGGGAATAGCCTAACATGCAAACCTCATTCTCATTCTCACACGCGCCAATAAAAACAACATCAATGGACCACCCGCACGGTGATCAGGCAGGGGGGCGGATAGTTGCCGGTGTTATCCACAACCATCAAGCGGATAGTGTAAACTCCGGCCGGCAATTTATTGCCATAGAAAACACCTAACTGCCCCCGAACAACTTGGCTCTTCTTACCACTCATGTAAGACCATTTTTTGGGATGCCTCCCGATACCCAATTCCAGTTTATAGTACTGAAAATTAGGATGTGTGGCCGTTCCCACAATGGGCACCGTTCCGCGAATAGTAGCATCTGGTGCCGGGGAAATGATGACCGCACCGCTGTAGTCACAGTGCAAGCGCACCCTGGCCGTTGGCGGCGGTGGCGGCGGTGCCGGCGTCGGCGTTGACGCCGGTGTTGGAGTCCAGGTAGGAATCGTTGTCGGCGTCCCTGATGACGGTAATGGCATCGGCGTGGCTTCTAAGATGGGAGTCGGGGTCATATTTCCACTTCTTAACATCGCCGAGGCTAACCAGTCCGCAGTTCTGGTTGTCCCCCAATAAGTTCCCCCCATTAAAAGAGCCAGTAAGAAAGCAATCCAATACCCTTGACGCACTTTATTACGCGCTGTCTCCTTGACCAGCGGGAAAATAGTGCGCCGGCGCTCTCGTCGAGCTAAGGCAACCGTGCGCAACGTCCACAACGCTGCTAGAGCACAAGCAACGTAAATCCAGGGGACATATTGCAAGAACAGGTTGATAACAGCCTTCATAACAATATTCTACCTATCAGTTCCGGCGCTTCGCACCCGTTTTGCCGGTTTAAGGACGTAGTTCATGTGGTCTTCTCATTGCTACTAAATAACTGGACTGTGACGTTTTTATTTTAGCCGTAGAAAAACCCAGAATTTCACAGATTTGCTTTGAGATGCAAGAAAAAATCTGTGTTAATCCGTGCAATCGGGGGCAAACATAGCTTGGTCGAGTCTAAAACGTCATTTTTACCAGACTCCAGCAAATAAATGACGACCCGAATCCCGCTGGAACGAGTTTCTTGTATCGGCCTGGGCCTGGAATCCCAAGCAGCGGGTGATGCCAGAATAGTTACCTCAGACCAGAAAATTTGGCTCGCACAAGCTAACACAAGGCAGAAATTGGCGACCGGCCTTGGTGGTTACATAGCCGTTACAATGCCAGACAAAAGTTCAGTGAGCCGGGGTGCCATCTCTTGCCCTACTTCCAACACTTCCTCATGCGTCGGCTTTTCCACTACGGTAACGCTGTCGACAGCAATATTAGTAATCATGGAAATACCCAATACCCGCATGCCACCATGCCGGGCGACAATGGTTTCCGGCGCCGTGGACATACCAACAGCATCACCAATCGTGCGCAGGAAACGTACCTCTGCCGGCGTTTCAAAACTGGGGCCGCCCAAGCTCACGTAGACACCTTCCTGAAGAGTGATGCCCAGCTGCCCAGCTACCTGGTGGGCCAAACGCCGCAACGCCGGGTCGTATGCAGCACCCATTTCCGGGAAACGAGGTCCTAAGACATTATCATTAGGGCCACGCAGCGGCGAACTGCCAACCAATCCCGGTAGGAAAACGTGATCAGCAATGAGCATGAGATCGCCGACCCGGAAGCTACGGTTAAGCCCTCCAGCAGCATTAGTCAAGATAATTGTATCCACCCCCATTGCCCGTAACACCCGCACGTAATAGGTTACTTCTTGATAGTCATACCCCTCGTAATAGTGCACTCGCCCTTTGAGGGCAACAACAGGCCGATTATTCAGTTTACCCACAACCATGATCCCGAAATGCCCCACCACCGTGGAGACAGGGAAATGTGGAATATTACCGTAAGGAATGGTAACGGTGTCAGTCAATGCGTTGGCCAAAGGATTCAGCCCCGAGCCTAACGTCAGAGCGACACGAGGGCGCAAATCAGTACGCGCTAAGACAAAACGGGCACTCTCATCAAATTGCTCCCGACTGAAAAGGTTTTGCTTCATTTACCCCCTCTCTTTGTTCTACTTTCATTGTCGTAAATTCAGGCCCGAGGATGTGCTTTATCGTATACAGCCCGCAGCCGTTCCTCATCTACGTGAGTGTAAATTTGTGTCGTATTCAAACTAGCGTGGCCGAGCAATTCCTGGATTTCCCGTAAGCCGGCACCGCCATCCAACATGTGTGTCGCCATGCTGTGTCGAAAGGTATGTGGCGTCACGACAGTCGTAATGCCGGCTTCCTTAGCGTAGTGCTTGATAATAAGCCACACCCCCTGCCGGCTGAGTGGCTTACCGCGACTGTTCAAGAAAACTTGGCGGCATTTGGGATCACGAAGCAATTGCGTCCGCCCAGTTTCTAGATAAACACGCAAGCTTTGCACCGCCATATCATGCAAAAAAAGCACCCGTTCCTGCCCCCCTTTGCCCCGGCAGCGCAGCCGTTTACCCCCCAGATCAAGATCGCCCAACCGCAAGCCTGTCAACTCACTGACCCGCATGCCGGTAGCATAAAGCAACTCCAAAATTGCCTTATCACGCAGCGACCGGGATGTCGACTCTTGACGCGCTGGCTGCTGCAATAAGCGTATCATCTCCTGGCGAGAAATGGCCTTAGGTAAAGAGCTCTCTTTGTGCGGTAGAGGAATATCCGCGCCCATGTTTTTAGAAAGAACGCCTTGTTGATACAGAAAACGGCAAAAGGACCGCACCGCAGCAACCTTCCTACTCACAGTAGTACTGGTGTACGAAGACAACCGCAAAGATTGCATATAGGATAACAGATCGTCCCGTTGTAAGATTTCGTCTCTCTTTCCCTCCCCTTGCTTTTCTTGCACAAAAGCAGAAAATTGAGCCAGATCGGAACGATATGCCTTGACCGTGTGCTGAGAATACCCACGTTCTGCCAGGATATAAGAGAGAAAGTCTTGCACGTATTGTTCTAATTGCCCCGCCAAAGCTACCCACCCCCGAGCCGAACCCTGCTCGCCGACTCTGTATGCAATGCGCTCATTTTACCACAAGTTGAAGCCGAAGGGATAGCGGAGAAGTAGTACGCAGCAGGACAACAAGGAAAGTTGGACATGGTTCAAAAAGCTCATTACGGATCTTTCGATTTGACTCTCCTAACCTGAACAAGCCAGAACCAAAAAGCTAAACGCAAAGGCGCACAGAAGCAATGTCGCAAAGTCTCTTATTTTTCTCTCTGTGTGATAGTACCGCTCCAATCCCATCTTGGTCCAGTCGCCCCGGTCTGTTTGGCTATTTTTTCTTTGCGCCTTAATGACCTTTGCGGCCCTGCGTTAACTTTTCGTCCAGCGTACAAGAATTTCACTGATAAGGCACCAAAAATAGAGTTCAACGCAATAATTTGATGACAGGCCGCGGCGTTTTACTGCTCACGGATAACACGGACTGGCTATAAGTTTTTAGAGATTGGCGCCGGGCGTCCCCCACGCAGTACGTACTACGTGTTACACTCCATTTACATCCGCCGTAGCGCGCCGTAAGCCCATGACGACTCCTTCGAAATGGCGAGAGGGAGGGACGCGGGCACCAAATACATAAGACCAAGTTAGGCCAACGCCGCTGCAACCCGAGCGGCTAAACGGGCATTGTTGTGCAGCAAAGCGATATTAGCTGTCAAGCTGCGGCCATCGCTAATCTCTGCCAGCCGCCCCAAAATGAAAGGCGTCACATCCTGACCGCTGATCCCCTGCACTTCTGCTTCTTCCGTGGCCTGTCGGATAGCCGCTTCCGCTTCCGCAGCCGGCCACTCTTCCGGCGCTGGTATCGGCTGGACCAACAAAAGTCCCTGGGCCAAGCCCAATGCCTCTCGGGCCCGAATCAGCACTGCCACAGCTTGCGGCGTGTCAACGCGAGCATCCACTCGCAAGCCACTGCTACGGGTGTAAAACGCCGGCAGCGTCTCCGTGCCAAAGCCGACGACCGGCACTCCCTGCGTTTCCAACACTTCTAACGTCAGCTTCAAATCCAAAATTGACTTGGCCCCGGCGCAGACCACTGTTACCGGCGTACGCCCCAACTCCACTAAGTCTGCAGATACAT
>WFQT01000133.1 GCA_015486895.1 Anaerolineae bacterium | reverse complement strand
GTCGCCAGGAGCGCTTATAGATATATAACAATGGATGTCGCCAAAACAGCTTGGAGATTGGGCAAGGAAATCAAGGTACACATTATCTACCGGCGTACGCGCAGGGAAATGCCAGCCATAGCCGGGGAAGTAGAAGAAGCTCTATCTGAAGGTATTGACGTTCAATTTCTGACAAGCCCAACTCGTGTTATTACAAAGAATGGAAAAATCGAAGCGGTCGAGTGGGTGAAAATGCGGCTGGGAGAGACGGATAGAAGTGGACGTCGCCGTCCAATACCAATCGAAGGTTCAGAATTCATTACTCCTGCGGATACCCTCGTTGTCGGCATCGGGCAGAAACCGGATTTATCCTTCCTTGAAGGTGTAGATGGATTAGAAATGTTCAAGAATGGTATTGTGGTCGACCCTGACACGCTATCGACCTCTATGAAAGGAGTGTTCGCTGGTGGGGATATCGTCACAGGCCCATCGACTGTGGTAGAAGCTGCGGCAGCAGGTAAAACAGCCGCCGAGTCAATAGATAGATACTTGCGGGGTATCCCTCTTCAGAGACAATACGAAGTGCACTTCCCGACGGAGAATGTCCCTACATTGCAGTTCACCGTGAAAGAACTGGAGAAACTTGCTGTGCAGGAAAGAGTAAAACCAAAGAAACTGCCTATTTCTGGGCGAATAGGAAACTTCAGAGAAGTAGAACAAACCTTGACTCCTGAAGAGGCTATTAAAGAAGCACGTCGATGTTTGCGGTGTGACGTTAGGGAGGAATAATGGTAAAAAAACTTGTTACCATAAAAATCAATGGGAAGAAATATGAAGCAGAAGAAGGGGAGTCAGTTCTATCCGTTGCAAACAGGGAGGAAATAGATATCCCTGCGCTTTGTCACAATGAGGCGCTTAAACCCTATGGAGCATGTAGGCTCTGTATGGTAGAGGTAGTTGGAGGTCCCGCTAAAAAAGGGATGACGACATCTTGCACACTAAAAGCAACAGACGGGTTAGCAGTTATTACTGATACAGACGAAATAAAGAAGCATAGGAAGGTAATTTTTGAGCTGTATCTTGCTCAGGCTCCTGGTTCAGAAGTTATAAGAGAAATGGCCGCTAAGTATGGCGTTACAGAGACACGATTTGCAAAGAGAATCGTACCTTTAGACCCTCTCGATAACAAATGCATACTGTGTGGCCAATGCGTAAGAGTATGTAATGAAGTAATGGGAATAGGTGCAATCAATTATATTGGGAGAGGTTCCAATACGAGGGTGAATACGCCTTATCTGGAACCAACTTCAACTTGTATAGGATGTGGAGCGTGCGCAGACGTCTGTCCCACTAACGCTATAAAAATTGAAGATATAGATGACAGGCGGGTCATGAAATCGTGGAGTAACACGGCGGTTCAACTGAAGAAGTGCAGAATCTGTGGGAAATACTATGCGCCCGACCCTCTTGCAGATTATGTATATGAAAAGATGGACCCACAGCTTAAAGAAGAGCTAAAAGATGTATGTCCTGATTGTAGAAGGAAAATTGTTTCTAAGCAGGGAATCTTAGCTAGAAAAGGAGAGATAGCAGAAAATGCTTAAGGGTGAAGAAAGAAGAGGAAAAATCTTTGATGCAGCAAATGAGATAAAGAACAAGACACGTAAGCAGCAAGAGAAGGGTTTTAGAGTCGTTATAACCGGCAAAGGCGGTGCAGGGAAGACTACGGTGACTGCTATGCTGGCACGCATGTTAGGCAGGAAAGGCTACGGAGTGTTGGCAGTGGACGAAGACCCACAGATGAACCTTCCCTATGCTCTGGGTCTAGAAGCAGAGCAATCGGACAAAATCGTGCCATTGACCAAAAACCTGGATTATGTCGAAGAGAAAACGGGAGCCCGGCCCGGAGAGGGATGGGGGCTTATGCTACGCCTCAACCCGAATGTAAGCGATGTCGTAAGCCGGTTCGGCGTACAGGGCCCCGATAACGTCAGCATGTTAATTATGGGAACCGTGATACAGGCTGCGACAGGGTGCCTCTGCCCAGAGAATGCCCTGCTGGATGCTGTGGTGAAATATATCAATCTCCGGCAGGGGGAGGTAATCCTGATGGACACCCAGGCCGGCGTGGAGCATTTTGGCAGAGCGCTGGCCCAGGGCTTCCGCCAGGCAGTGATCATGACGGATGCTACATTCAACGCTATGCAAGTAGCTTTCCATTCCGCCAAATTAGCTAACCAGTTGGGTATCCCATACATTCATTTAGTGGTAAACCGTGTGCGTGGTGAAAGGGACGTCCAGAAGGCGAATAGTAAAATCCCCTCTGGCCTATTTACCACCATACATTACTTTCCTTTCGACGAGAGCCTGTTAGATTTTGAACCAGATGTAGGGCCACTCCTTGACATGACCCCTACGCCGTCGTTGGTGGAGAAGGTTGGAAACCTAAGAGAGGACATCGAAAAATATAGCCTGAGCAGTTAATTCGAGAGGCGCGCGGGCGTTGATTATTGGGCTCTGGCTCGGCCAGGTTAGGCAATTCGAAGCAAATCCCTGGTAGCCGAAGGCAATGCCTCCGGCTACCCATTGACGGGAGCCCCTCACAAGGCAAACCGGGGTTGATGAAATCCAGAGAACTCTCAGGGAGCTCCTGAGAGCCCAGTAGGCCCCCAAGGTTTGCTTCGAATACTCCTTGTTCCACTCAAATTTGCGCTTCCTGCAAAGGGGAAGTATAATTTTGCTGTTTCTGTGCTGCAACTCTTTGCAAATGCTACTTCATGCACCAAGATAGGCGCAGGTATGATAAAGCCAGATTGCGAAAAAATTCTCGGTAAACTGCGGGCACAGCGCTCTCGAATCACTCCTCAGCGTAGGCGCGTTCTGGAGATCTTGTGCGAGGCCGATGGCCATATCAGCGCCAATGAGATATACGACCAGGTACAGACCTACAACCCCCAGGTCAATCTATCAACGATTTACCGGACTCTGGAGTGGCTGGAAAGCGCCGGAGTGGTAACGCGCTCCGACCTGGGAGAAGGACACGTGATTTATGAACTGGCGGCTCGAGGCTTGCATCACCACCTGGTCTGCGACCGCTGCGG
>WFQT01000132.1 GCA_015486895.1 Anaerolineae bacterium | reverse complement strand
GGCGTGACCAGTACGGAAAGTCGGCGAAAAGAGTAGCTTTTTCTCCCACCAGGCTAAGGGGAGATAGGGCAACACAAAAGCAGCAAAAGTCAACAGCCCTTGCCACCAGCGCTCTCGCCACTGTCGCCAGTAGAAAAGGCCTAACAACAAATGTAGTGGGATGATTAGCACCGCCAGCAAATGTACGTAAATGGCAGCCAGGGTGGTGACAAAATAAGCAAGCCAACGCCAGCCACCTCGTCGCAGCGCCTCCACGTAGAGCCAGGTAGCTAAGATGACCAACAGTAAAAGCAGGCTGTACATCTTGGCCTCCTGGCTATACCAGATCAGGAAAGGCGAACAGACTGCAAGGAAGACGGTCACGAAAGCTAACGGCCGGTTTAGCTCCCGGGCGCAAAGCCGGTAGAGCAGCGGCAACAACAACACCCCGGATAGCAAGGAACTGTAGCGTAGGGCGAAGTCATGATGGCCGGTCAAAGAAATCCAAGGGCGCATAATCAAGAAGTAGAGAGGCCCATTTTCACCAGGGCGGGTGAACATGCCGAGAACTGAACTCCAGGGCCGAGTGGCAAAAACATAAGTATCTACTTCATCTCGCCACAGACTTTGGGCGTCTAAACCCCAGATGCGTAAAGCGAAAGCAGTTATGGTCAAAACAAGCAAAGCGGCTTGATCGCGTTTCTTAGCCACGAGGCTCTCCCGGCCTTCGCCGCCAGAGCCAGAACAAAACAGCCACCAGCGCTAACAGCAAAGCAAAGCCGCATCCACGCCAGATGAAAGCAATCAGTAACAAGAACTGGTTCAGTAAACGAGCCCGGCGCTGGACCAACGTAGCCTGTGGGGGTGTCTCCCCTAACGCAGGCCGCATTTTAGCTCGGCGCAAGACCAACGGGACAAAGAGGTGGTGCAATCCTGAAGGCCCTACGGCAGCATTGACAGTCGGCGTGACGGCGGGCGCTCCGGTAGGTTCCTCTGGCGGCGGGGGCAGGATGGGGGAAGTAAACTCCGCTCCCCGGGTAGCTATGATTGTACGTGTGGGGGGACGCACTGTCGCTCGTGGCACTGCAGTGAAAGTTGCCATCGCTGTCCATGTAGGTGTCGGCGTGGGGGGAGGCAACGGCGTCGGCAGCACACGCACACAGGTGGGCGTTGGGGTCGGCAGTGGGGAGAGCGCCGTTGGCGTGGCCAAAGGGCTGCCCGGGGTTGGCAACGGCGAGTCGGCATAGACTCGATGACCGCTCAAAGCAACAACAAACAACCCCATGAGCCACAGCCACTTCGCTATGTTTCTACTCTGGCCCACGTCTCATCCTCCTGCAAAAACTGCGAAGGTATCTCGCTATCAGTCTAACTGGAACCTGGCGAAAATGACGTTTCAAGTTAGATCAGACTATCTTCGCCACAGGTTACGCAGATCAACACGGATTTTTCCCTTGCTTTTCGACCTGATTCTGTGCTTCTTCTGGGGTTAAAACAGCGTCTAACTTCACACGTGCCCGGCGCGCTGCCTGTCCCCGGTGACTGATAGCGTTCTTCTCCTTGGGAGTCAGTTCGGCCATGGTGCGCCCTTTCTCTGGCAGATAGAAGACCGGATCATAGCCGAAGCCGTTTTCCCCGCGTGGTGACGCCACAATGAGGCCCTCACATTGCCCTTCCGTGGTCACCTGGCGCCCATCCGGCCAGACAATAGCCACTACACAACGGAACCGGGCTGTGCGCTCTTCCGGCGGCACATGTGTCAACTGTTGTAGCAGCAGCCGGCAACGATCTTCATCAGTAGCTCCCGGGCCGGCGTAACGGGCCGAGCGCACCCCCGGTGCACCGTTCAAAGCATCAACTTCCAGACCAGAATCATCGGCCCAGGTCGGCAAACCGCTGATCTGAGCATAAGCCCGCGCCTTCTGCAGCGCGTTCTCATAAAAAGTATGGCCCGTTTCTTCCACTTCTTGGGTGATGCCAAGCTCATCCAGGTAGGTAATCTCAACCGGCAGCCCGGCCAACAACTCTCGATATTCGCGCACTTTACCTTGATTATGGGTGGCAATCAGCAGCTTCAACGTGAGAATTGACCCCCTCCTGCCAAGAATGACAACTTTCTTCTAACGAGACAGCACCAAGCTCCACCCTCGCTCTAAATAGAAAACGGCCATAAGGGCTTTGACCGCCGGACAAACATACCATATAATATTTGTTAAAGCAAGGTATTTCTCCCCCAATCCCAAGGAGAACAAGTACTTGTAAGCACAGGAAGGGTTAGCCATGTCGAAGTACCACCCGTTGCGACTTTTCTCTGGGACGGCGAACGAACCTTTGGCACAAGAAATTGCCCAGCATTTGCGAATCACTCTGGGCAAGTGCACCACGACTCACCTGCCTGACAGCGAGATTCACGTCCAAATTTACGAGCCGGTGCGGGAACATGATATCTTCTTCTTGCAATCCTGTTCAGCACCGGTCAATGACCACTTGATGGAGTTGCTTCTCTACGTTGACGCTTTCCGCCGCGCCTCGGCGCACAGCATCACTGTAGTAGTGCCTTATTTCCCTTACGGCCGTCAGGAACGGATGTCCAAGGGAAGAGAAGCCGTGAGTGCCAAAGTGGTCGCTAACATGCTGGAATCGTTGGGCGTAAACCGAGTTATCTATATGGATATCCATGCCGCGGCAATTCAAGGTTTCTTCAACGTGCCAATCGACCCTCTGAGCGCATTGCCGGTAATGGCCGAGTACTTCCGGCAACAAGATCTGGCCGATCCGGTCATTGTGGCTGCAGACGTTGGCCGGGCCAAACTGGCGGGCAAGTACGCCGAGGTTATGGGCTTGCCACTGGTGCTGATGCACAAGCGGCGCACCAGCTTTGAGGCTGTCAAAACCACCCATGTCGTCGGTGAAATTGCCAACCGCACGCCTATTGTTATCGACGACATGATTGCCAGTGGCAGCGTGCTAACACAGTTAGAAGCTCTAGTAGAAGCAGGTGCCAAGCCAGAGATTCATCTAGCCATCACGCACCCCATCCTCTTGCCATCAGCACTGCAACGGCTCAACCACCCATACATTAAGGAACTTGTCGTCACCAATACCATTTACGTACCACCAGAGAAGCAGCACCCGAAACTAACAGTGCTTTCGGTAGCCAAACTATTAGCGGATGTGATCTTGCGCATCCACGAAGGGCGTTCTGTCTCCTCGCTCTTAGAACTAACGTAAGAAACTGGAGCCTGGCAAGAATGACGTCTTGGGCTCGGTCTGACTATCTTTAACACAGATCGCACGGATTAACACAAGTTTTTTCTTGCCTTTCAAACCCAATCTGTGAAATTCTGTGCATTTCTGTGGCTAAAATAAAAACGCCAAAGTCCAGGAAGAGATGAATGAACGTTGCCAATAGCCTTTGTTAGAAGTCTTAGCTATGGCAATTGACAATGATCATGCCTCGTAGCATAATCTATCCGGCCTGAATCGGAGCAAGTTTTCAGCAGGAGGGACAAAATTGTTCGGCAAAGAAAAGGAAAAACAACCAGGACAACGACCACCCATTGCAGAGCAGATTGAAGTCGAAATTGGCTCCCAGACGACAATGAGTGGCCAGATACGATGTGATGGCAGCATAAAAATTGATGGTGTCATCGAAGGTGGTTCCATTGAGTCTACCGGCAACGTGGTCATCAGCAACCAGGCGAAAGTCATGGCGGACATCCAGGCGCGCACTATATCCATAGCTGGTGCGTACAAAGGCAACATCGTGGCCGACCGGGTCGAATTGCTGGCCGGGGGGCGTATTTGGGGGAATCTGCGCGTGTACTCCTTCCTGTTGGATGAAGGAGGCTTCTTCCGAGGCACATTGGAGATGCAGGAGGAAGCCCCAGCCATGCCTTTCCCCGAAGAGCAGCCAGAGGAAGCTATTCCCGTCGAGGAATGACCTTTCTATACTCGCCACGAGAAACGGGGCGCTTCTCATGAGAGGTTGCGGCAATATGCCCTTCTAACACAAGACCTCTGAAGGCTACAAAATGCCTTCAGATTCAAGCTTGTGTGCGCAGGACTTCGGAAGACTACCTGAAAGCCAGGGCAAATCGTTCCCCGGCTTTTTCATTGGCCCTGACCGCGAGCGCTACACCGTATCTCTCGCCCACAGCGTTTCCCTTAGCGCCCTATCTGTGCTAAACTATTCTCTATCCCGTGTTACGCTGGATCTGGAGTCTGGAAAAAATGACGTTTTAGGCTCGGCCTAACTATCTTCACCACAGATTGCACGGAGTAACACAGATTTTATTCTTATATTTCAAACCAAATCTGTGAAATTCTGTGTTTTTCTGGGGCTAAAATAAAAACGCCAAAGTCCAGGTTGGATAATCAACGCCGGCAGCACGGGCAAATTCATCTTCACGAGGTCCAACCATGACAATTGCTTTGGCAGTCCACGGCGGGGCTGGTTCTGTACCGGAGGAACTCATCCCTTACCGCAAAGAAGGCCTAGCCCAAGCGCTGGAAGCTGGATGGCAGCTATTGGGAAAGGGCAAAGATGCCTTGTCTGCAGTGGTAGCCGCAGTGGAAGTAATGGAATCCTTACCACAGTTCAACGCCGGCTACGGTTCTAGCCTGACGGATGAAGGTCGGGTAGAAATGGACGCCGGTGTTATGACCGGGGACGGCCTACACGTGGGGGCAGTGGCCGCCGTTTCCCGGATCGCCCACCCCATCCGGTTAGCGGCAGAAGTATTGCACAGCCGGCACATCTTGCTGGCCGGCAGTGGCGCTGAGACTTTCGCTACTATTCGCGGCCTGCCATTGGTGGACCCTGCCGATCTAATTTCCCGGCGACGGCAACGTCTATGGGAAGCAAGGCAACGAGGTGAACAAGGAGCAGCGCTAACAGACGACGCTGGCAAGACAATTCAGGTCGTGCAAGATACTGTGGGCGCCGTAGCCCTGGATAACGCAGGTCATCTGGCAGCCGCCACATCTACCGGTGGCATGTCATGGAAATCTCCCGGCCGCATCGGCGATTCCCCTATCGTCGGTGCCGGCTTTTACGCTGATGACGCCTTAGGTGCCGTCTCTACCACCGGTTGGGGCGAGACGATTGCCCGCTCGCTATTAGCCTACCAGGCTGTATCCAGGTTGGAACAGTACACTCCGGAAGAATCTGCTCGTCGGGCTTTGCAATTCTTGGAGCGAAAGACGCAAGGGTGGGCCGGGCTTGTCCTCATCTCTGCCAAGGGAGAGATTTCTGTCGCCTGGAATACTAAGACAATGGGCTACGCTTACCGCCGGGAAGGCGAGGCAGCGACCGTTTACTCGTAGAATAATAGCACCGGAGTCTGGCAAAAATGACGTTTTAGGCTCGACCTAACTACCTTTACCGCGAAATAACACAGATTTTCCCTATCTTTTCGACCCCAATCTGTGCATTTCTGTATTTTTCTGGGGTTAAAACAAAAACGCCAGAGCCCAAAATGGTAATCAAGAGTCATCTAAGG
>WFQT01000131.1 GCA_015486895.1 Anaerolineae bacterium | reverse complement strand
CACTACGTTCCGTAACGCCTATCTGGGAGGACGCCGCCAGCAATACATTGAAGTCGTCGCACCGCCGTTTAGCGGTTCTTTACCGACAGCATGTCGCGACGCACCTATTTTGCTCTTGGGCCCTGTTGCGCAGGAGATACCCTTTCATTGGCTACGAGAGGCGTCTAACGAGCTGGTAGGGGTCATTATGCAAGGATGGTTGCGACAATGGGACAACAGCGGGCGTGTTAGTGTAACTGTGCCGACGGGACTCATAGATGGCTTGACGGATGCCATCATTTTTTTCAGCCGGGAGGATTTTGGTTCTCACACGGATGTTATCAGGGCGTTGATCAAGAGGATACCATTAGTGATAGAAACCCAAGATCAAGAGGGTAGCACTGTTTATGAGCGAGGGCATGCCTATCATGTATCCCCGCGGCCGGCTCGGGTTGTTGATCCTACGGGGGCTGGAGATGTTTTTAGTGCTGCCTTCCTGTTACGCTACATGGAAAGCGGCGACCCAGTGGAAGCAGCGCGTTTCGCTAATGTAGTTGCCTCTTTCTCCATAGAAAGTGAAGGCTGTACAGGTATTCCCGGCCGGGAACAAGTAGAAACTTACATCACAGGAGCAAGCGCGTGACTAAAATATTCACCTTTGCTAACCAAAAGGGCGGCGTAGGCAAAACCACAACGGCTGTGAACTTAGCAGCCTATCTGAGCAAAGCAGGCTATTCCGTTCTCCTTGTGGATACAGACCCGCAAGCTAACGCCACTAGCAGCCTCGGCCTGCCTGTCCGCGAGATCCCTCTTTCCCTCTACGATGTCGTGATCGACCGCACGTCTATCGGGGACACAATCATGATGACGGAGGAAGTCGGGTTGGACATGGTGCCCAGCTCGCCGGACTTGGCCGGTGCTGAAGTTGAGCTGGCGCACGAACCTGAGCGCCATTACATCCTGCGCCGGGCGCTGGAAAATGTTATCAACCGCTACGACTTCATCCTCGTGGACAGCCCCCCCAGCTTAGGTTTGCTTACCGTCAACGGGCTGGTCGCCACCACCTATGGAGTCATTGTGCCTCTGCAAGCCGAGTACTTAGCTTTAGAAGGGCTAAGTCGCCTATGGGAGACCATCACTTTAGTGCGCGAACAGCTCAACCCTAAATGTTTCTTGGCGGGAATTCTTATCACCATGTACGATAGCCGGACTAAGCTTTCCCGGCAAGTCGTGAACAATGTGCGTGAGTACTTCCCACAGCAACTGTTCGATACCATTATCCCGCGCAACGTTCGGCTCAGCGAAGCGCCAAGCCATGGGCAGACGATTCTGCGCTATGCGCCCTATTCCACTGGCGCTCAGGCTTATGAAGTCTTCACTCAAGAGTTCTTAGCACGATTCCAAAACCGGGGGGAGGAGAATAAACTATGAGCAGCACGAAACGGGGCTTAGGGAGGGGCTTAGGCGCCTTACTTAATGCTCCTACCGCTTCCGAACCCGGAAATACAGCCGGAGGGATAAAGTCTATCCCCGTAAAACAGATTGCCCCTAATCCTAACCAACCGCGACAGCATTTTGACAACGAGCAACTGGCGGCACTGGCGGAATCTATTAAAGCCAATGGACTCCTTCAGCCCCTCATTGTCACTATGACGCCAGCCAACGTCCCCAATCCTTACGTTCTCATCGCTGGGGAACGGCGTTGGCGGGCAGCGCTTTTAGCCGGCATTGACGCACTTCCGGCCATCGTGCGAGAAGCTACACCGCAGCAACTGCTGGAGTGGGCTGTCATTGAGAACGTGCAGCGGGCAGATTTGAACCCATTAGAAGAAGCAACCGCCTATAAGAGCTTGATGGATCGCTTCCAACTCACGCAGGGAGAAATTGCCTCCCGTGTCGGCAAGAGCCGCGTCAGCATTGCTAATACTATTCGTTTGCTTAACCTAAGTCCTACCTGCCAACAAGCATTGCTGGACAACACAATCAGCGAAGGGCATGGCCGGGCACTTTTAGGTCTCAATGACCCTGAACAGCAAGACCGCCTTTTAGCCCAGGTCATCACTCACCACCTCAGCGTACGGCAAACAGAGGCATTAGTCCGCAAAGTCAATGAAGATGGCCCTGTTCACCGAAAAGAAATATCCCTTGATCCAGACTCGGTAGCACTACAGGAAACGCTGCAAAATGTGCTCGGCACTAAAGTTCGACTCAACCGGGGGAAGAAAGGTGGACGGTTGGTCATCCATTTTTATTCCGATGAAGAGCTACAAGCTATCTACGACCATATTGTCGGCTCACAGCCATGACCGCCGAAATAATTTTCCATCACGGGCACGTTTACACCATGAACCCGACACAGCCCACAGCCTCGGCTGTAGCAGTGGCGGGTGACCGCATTCTTGCCGTCGGCACTTTATCCGACCTGGAAGGTGTGTGCACGCGACAAACCCGGCTTGTCGACTTAGAAAACGGCACTTTGCTGCCCGGCTTTACTGACAGCCATATCCACTTAGCCGTCTGGGCCCTCTCAAAGCAACAGATTAACCTGCGACCGGCGCCGTCTCTGGCTGCTGCATTAAGGATGGTGCAGAGAACAGCCGCGGAGCATCCAGAGTGGTCGCACTTGCAAGGAGGTGGCTGGGAAGCCAGTCAGTGGCCTGACCTCACCACTCCGCTGAACCGGGAGATGTTAGACAGCGTGGAGCCTAACAGGCCGGTTGTATTGGCTGACCATGCGTTGCACACCCTTTGGGTTAACAGTGCTGCCCTGCGCGCTGCCGGTATTGACCAGAACACACCGGATCCGCCTGGCGGCCGCATTGAGCGAGATCAGCATGGCCGGGCCACAGGTATCCTCCGGGAAAAAGCGCTGAGCTTGGTGCAAAAAGCCTTGCCGCTGGCCAGCGTAGAAGAGATCGCCGCGGCGATGGCGGCGGCTCAAGCTGACCTTTGGTCCAATGGCATCGTGGCCGTGCACGAAATGGGTGATTTCGCCGAAGGCCACAACTTTCAAGCTTACCAGCAACTGCGCCGTCAGGGGAGATTAGGCGTGCGTATTCTATACTACTTTTCTGCGGATAAAGTGGATACTTTGCTGCGCAATGGCATCGAGAGCGGTTTTGGTGACGACTGGCTGCGGGTCGGCGGAGTCAAGTTTTTTGCCGATGGTGCTTTAGGCGCCACTACTGCCTGGATGAGAAAGCCGTATACAAATGCCCCGGACAATTTTGGTATTGCCACTTTGGACGGCGCTGATTTTAGCAATACGCTGCGCCGCTTGGCCATAGGAAAACTCAGCGCGGCAGTACACGCCATTGGCGATGCGGCAGTGCATTTTGTGCTGGATCATTTCGCCCGATTGCAACAGGAAATATCCTTACCTCAGGAACCGCTCATCCCTCAGCTACGAATTGAGCATGCCCAATTGTTAGGGGAGGGCGACGCGATCCGCTTTGCCAGGCTAAGGATTGCCGCTTCGATGCAGCCCAGCCATGCCATCAGCGATATGTCCATTGCCGAAGAGCGGTGGGGGCAGCGAATACAGCATAGCTATGCCTGGAATGATCTGCAACGTCACGGTGTTCGCCTGGCTTTTGGCTCCGATGCCCCGGTAGAACCCCCGGATGTCTGGTCTGGCATCGCTGCGGCAGTCACCCGGCAGCGGCCGGATGGTACACCAGGGCCACAAGGTTGGGTGCCGGAACAGCGCCTTTGCCTGGCTGATGCCCTTTATGCTTACACCGTTGCTCCTACTCGCCTTGCCAGAGACCCTGGCCGGGGGATGTTGGCGCCAGGGCAGATAGCCGACATGATCCTGCTGAAACGCGATCCGTACGACTTTTTCCCCATGACTCCTCTCAAACTGGCCGAGATCAGGCCTGTTGCCACCTGGATTGGCGGTAATTTGGTTCACACGACAGGTAGCATTGCCCTTTGATGATGCCGTTGGCGCTAATGTGTGAGGACAACAGCACCTCTGTTTAGAAGTTCAACTTCTCGCAGAAGTTGAACTTCTAACGGGAGATTATTACTGGACGCTTACTTATTCTCTGTGTACCTTCCGAAGACGTCTATCCAGTAGGGCAGATCGTTGGCGTTCACAATGGAGTCATCAATATGTGGGACAGCGGCCTAGTTGCCGGTCACTTGGCGGCTATAGGGCCCGGATTTCCTCTTGTTTCCGGCCCAGATTGATCCCCAGGCCCATGGCGGTAAGGATGATGTCGCTATTTAAGGAGACCATCTTTTGCGCGGATACAGCTTCTGCGATGGGAACGGCGGTAATGCGCTCATCTTTCAGCGCCACCATCTGTCCCAGCTTTCCTTGGGCAACTAAGTGAACGGCTATGGTGCCGAAGCGGCTGCTCAGAAGCCGGTCGAATGCTGTAGGTGTGCCGCCTCGTTGCAAGTAACCCAGCACTGTTACGCGTATCTCCAAGGAGCAGCGCTCGCGGAGTTGTTCTGCTAACTGTTGCCCGATGCCACCCAGGCGTCGCACGGCGCCGATTTCCCGTTGTTCTCTGTAGACTTCTTCTCCTCCCATAGGCTTAGCACCTTCCGCCACGACAACGATGCTGAACTTGGCACCAGAAAGATTCCGCCCTCGGATGTGTTCGGTGATGGATTCAACGTCGTAAGGAATTTCCGGGATGAGAATGATGTCGGCACCGCCGGCTATGCCTGCTTCTAAAGCAATCCAGCCGGCTTCCCGGCCCATGAGCTCCAGGATGATGACCCGGTGATGGCTCTCGGCCGTGGTGTGCAGCTTGTCCAGCGCATCCATGGCCGTGTTGATGGCAGTGTCGAAGCCGAATGTGACGGCGGTGTCTTTTAGATCGTTGTCGATAGTCTTGGGCACGCCCACCACTTTCAGCCCTTTTTGCATTAGCTCATAAGCAATGCGCAAAGAACCATCGCCGCCAATTACGATCAGCACATCTATTCCCAGCACCTGGGCGTAACGCACCACGTCATCGGAAACGTCGAACGCTTTGATTTCGCCGTCCACTTCTACTTCGTAGTGGAAGGGATTGGCTCTGTTGGTAGTGCCGAGGATGGTGCCGCCCCGGGGCAGGATGCCGCGCACATCCGCCATTTTCAACGGTCGCACTTTGCCCGGCTGAATTAGCCCTTCGAAGCCATCTTCGATGCCCAATACTTCCCACCCGTACTGGCTGATGGCCGTTTTAACCACCGCTCGGATGACTGCGTTGAGACCGGGACAGTCACCGCCTCCGGTAAGGACGCCGATGCGCCGAATTTGGTGTTCCATGATAATTGCCTCCTTTGTGATAGAGCGATAAACGTTCACTAATGGATTCCACTAACAGGTAGTTACAGACTATATGCTGCGTATTGCGTATTGTCCACTAAGGCTGCCAATTGTAGTTTAGCCGTATCTTCACGGCAGCGCCAATAGTAGGTGATCACCGAGGACTTTGTGACAGGAGGTGTCTAACCAGAGGATGCGTTCCCCGGTGGTCTGGTTGTAGAGACTAACTTCCAGTTTGCCTTTTCCGGCAGTTTCTACCGGACCGGCGAACTGGTAGCGATCCACAATGATTTCCCCCGGCACCCAGCCAGTAGTTGGGCGCGCTCCACCTGCCGGTTCTTGGTCTCGTTGACCAATGACCTTGCCCCGGTCGTCCAAGAGGTGCACAAATCCTTTGTAGACAGTCTTGGGCGTTTGCCGCACCTGCCAGTAAAGCGTGACCTGGTAGGCCGCTTTATCCCCTTGCGGCGTGATGACGACATCATAACCGCGCAGCGAAGCGATGTCATCGGCATTGGCTGCGAGGGGATGAGTTACGTGCGGAAGCGTCCAGGTGTGGGGCGGGGCAGTGACACCGAGAGTTGCCAGGGGGCAAGATGAGAGCCCATTG
>WFQT01000130.1 GCA_015486895.1 Anaerolineae bacterium | reverse complement strand
TCGCTGTACTTTACGCGGCCGGGTAATTTGTGCGTGTAGCTGTTCAGCCCGCCTTCTTTATACTCCTGCACTTCGAGCTGAACTTCCAGCCCGGAACACTCGCTGAAGGCAGCTTGAGCAATGCCGTCTATTTCCACAAAAAACGTATACGCCGGAAACGGGTCTTGCTGTTTCACATCAGGCATATCTCACTCCACAAATAACTTCCCACGAGAGGGAGTTGATGGTAACGTAGGTTAGCGATTGCCATCGCGCCGCAAAAGCCGGCGGCCAGGCAGCGACCCGCGTCGGTTTCGCTCTTTGTCTTTATTCACTCAGCCTGCGGTTGATGCCGGCGATTTCTTCCACCCAACGCCGGCGTTCCGGGTGTTCAAGTTCCAAAATATCCGCTAACGGCCAGTGAAAGTGGTAAGCGATGTAGGCTACCTCCTCGTACAGGTTGTCAAGAGGGTAGCCTTTCATCCCCCCGGGTGGCCTAAATCCACCTCGAATTCTGTGCCGCAGTGGGGGCACTGCACCGAAATTGTGCTGTTGCCATCGCCGTTGATGCGCTGATAGAACGTTTGCAAATACGTGAGATCGGCGGTGAAAAGGCCTTCAATCACGTGGGGATTGACATCCGGCAGCGAGCCCAGCTTAGTGATGACCCTGGAGAGCAAGATGATCACCAGATAGGCTTCGTTGGCTCGCACCCGGGGATCGCGCAGCGGCGCGATTTCGTCCATCGCTGTGGCCAGACGCATCACGCCGCTCCGGTGTAAATTCCCGTGCTCGTCCACGTATCCTTTAGGCAGTGTGAACTCGAACTCCGTTTGCAGCGCCATCTTATTTCACCCGCTCATAGCCTTCAACCACGATCTCCAGCTCTTCGATGGCCACATCTTTGGATTTGGCGTCTGCCGTGGGCCCGGTGAGCTTGGACGGCCAGGCATTAACGAAATTCCAACGCGCGACTTCATGTCCGTTCTGGTCGTACATTACCACGGAACCATTCTTCCGGGCTTCGTCAACCTTGCCCTCTTCTACCGTTTTGCGCCATTTCCACAGGTCAAGGGAATCAGTAATACCCCGTTTGAGGGTGATGTTGTTCCAACTCAAGTGACCGGGAATCTTTTTGATGATGTATTGCCCTTTCTTGCCCGAAGCCTGATATTCCACCACGTCATTAGATGAGCCCATGCCGGAAACTTCCTGGAACGCCCCGGCAATGACCCCCTGAAACTCCACGGTAAAATACGCAGAGACAAGTGGATCTTTGTTGCTTCCGTTAGGCATAGCAACCTCCTTATTTTGAGTTTTTTTGGTTTGTCGGCCGGCTTACTCGGAAACCTCGCCGCCGCCCTGCCACTGGCTGATGCGGAAGACCACGAATTCGGCCGGTTTGACCGGTGCCATTCCGATTTCAACAATCAACATGCCGGCATCTCGCACTTCCGGCGGATTCAGTTCTTCATCGCATTTGACGTAGAACGCCTCGGACGGTGTGTTGCCGAACAAAGCTCCATCTCGCCAAACCAAGGTCAGAAATGCTGTGATGTCCCGCTTCACCCGTTCCCATAAGTCCACGTCGTTGGGCTCGAAAACGACCCATTGCGTACCCAGCTCGATGGAAGCCTCCACATAATTGAAGAGCCGGCGCACGTTAATGTATCGCCACGACGGATCGCTGGAGATGGTGCGGGCACCCCACACACGGATGCCTCGGCCGGGGAAAGTACGAATGCAATTGACGCCCACCGGATTGAGCACGTCTTGCTCCCCCTTGGTAATCTGGAGTTCTAATCCGGTGGCGCCGCGCACGATTTCGTTGGCCGGCGCTTTGTGCACACCGCGCTCCGTATCGCTGCGGGCGTAAATGCCGGCCATGTGGCCGCTGGGCGGTATTGTGATCATCCCGTCCCCCAACGGATTGCTCACCGCGATCCACGGATAGTAGAGGGCGCCGTATTTGGAATCGTAACCCGCTGTTTCCATGCGCCACTTTTTTACTTCCTGCGGCGAAAAGCCCAACAACGGATCCAGAATTGCAAAGCGGTATTTCATTTTCTCGCAATGGGCAAGCATCGCACTTTGCACAGCTTTGACATCTCCCTCCTTGAGGTCGCCATTCTGAAACGCCGCCATCAGATCGGGAATGACCACCATGGTGACTTCGTCCACAGCTTCTAACCCGCCCAGCCCGGTGCGTGCGTCTGCATCACCAATGAAAGTCTTGGCCGAAACAGCGGCTTTAGCCGGTTTTTTCTTCGGCTCAGGCTTGGCCGCTTTATCCCCTGTTTCTGCCTTGGCCGGCGCAGCGGTCTCCTTAGTATTGCTTTGTTCCCCGGCTCCACCGGGCACGCGCACGACATAAGCTGTACCGCCGCCGTTGTAAAAATAGCCGTAAACAGCGTGCGCTAGATAGGAACCGGCCACAAAGTCACCGAAAGTTTCCTTGAACTGACTCCAATTTGTGACCAGCGTCGGCTCATTGACCGGGCCTTGCGCTGCGAAGCCGATAAAGGCAGCCACAGACGTTCCAACGCCTTCAATGGGCTTGGCGCCACGATCCACCTCTTCCACGTAAACACCCGGTGAGAGGTATTGTGGTGACATGTTTAACCTCCTTCACTTGATTTTCTGGAGCGCACCTTGGATTTTTGCGGCCCGCTGGCTGGCT
>WFQT01000129.1 GCA_015486895.1 Anaerolineae bacterium | reverse complement strand
CTTTGGTGGTAGTTTTGCCCACACTCCCAGTAATGCCAATGACTTGCGGTTCAAACTGACGCCGCCAGAAAGCAGCCACTTTCTGTAACGCTGCTAATGGGTCATCCACCAGCAAGATGTAAGGTGGTTGCAGTGGTCGTCGCGGCAATGGTTCCCCCGGCCGCAGAGTGGTTCCCCCCCAGCGCTCTTCCTCGCCTCGCCGCGCCAGAACTGCCACAGCACCACCCCGCAGTGCGTCGCCGACGTAACGGTGGCCGTCAGTATGCTCTCCCGGCAGAGCGACAAACAAGCTATTGCCGCTAACCTGCCGCGAATCCACGGTGAAAGATGACAGCGGATCCGGTGCCAGGCGCTCACTTCCAAGCAACTCTCCGCCCAAGGCTAACCAGACCTGGCGTACACTGGGTGGCAAGATTTTTCTCCTCTCCCATCCACTGGTGACGATCGTCTTCTCAAACGACCATCATCGCTCACGATGTAGGATACCACGAAAAGCCAGGACAAACGCCCCAGCTTTACACCAGACTCATACAGTTCATTTTCTATGACGTTTCCGGCCAGAAAAGTGCTCCCAACTGCGCACCTGCACTGCCAAAAACTTTGTGAAGTGTGGCGGTGAGCAGCGGCCAGCTCATGGACTTTTAGCCTGCGAAGGTGGGATGTCTAATATCGTCACCAACTTCCGAGCCACCTGCATGAAAGTTGGCAAGGCCGAGTTGTAGGCCCAATATCCCTTTGCTGGCTTGTGCAGCTTCACCAAGATGACTAACCGGGGCGCCTCCGCCGGCAAGTAACCAATAAAGGTCGCATCAGGCAAGGGCTGATTATATTTACCGCCTTGAGAAATCTCGGCTGTACCCGTTTTGCCAGCAACGCGATAGCCGGGGACACGATCATTACCGGCCCACCGTTGCACCACACTTTCCAACATAGATGTAATCTGGTGAGAGGTTTCTTTGCGGATGACCTGACGCCGCTCCTTTGGTGGTACTTGATACCAGCGCCTATCTTGCACGAAAGCATAAACAACGTGCGGCCTCATCAAAACACCTCCGTTGGCCAGCGCACCGTACGCCGTTATAAGCTGCATCGGCGTCGCCATTAGTCCCTGTCCAAAGGAACATGTGGCCAGATCTGATTTGCTCCACGAGAGATCCCCCGGTTGGCGCACATTCCCCGGCAACTCGATGCCAAAATCCACTTTGGTTGGTTGCCCAAAGCCAAAGTTATTCACGTACTTATAGAGACGCTGAGGGCCTAACTCGATTGCCATCTGCACCATATCCACATTCAAGGATTCGCGCAATATTTCTCGCACCGACACATCGCCGTACGCCTTTCGCTCCGCGTTATAGAACGAACGACTGCCATATTCAATCACACCGGTATCGTGGAATATGGTATCCGGCGTAATTCCCAAAGACTCTATCGCTGCGGCAACAACAAAAGGCTTGAAAACAGAACCCGGCTCGTACGGCATCAAAGCACGGTCACGGAAGGCTTCCAGATTTTTAGCATAAGTCTCACCAAACTTGTTCGGATCGAAGGTCGGCCAAGAAGCAGAAGCCATAATCTCACCATTGCGCGGGTCAATAGCCAGAATCACACCGCTGTCACATTGATAACGAGTAACAGCTTGCCGCAGTACTTCCTCCACCGCCATCTGAGCTTCTCGTTGAATGGTCAGGACCAGATCGTGCGCACAAAAGGAAGGCAAATAAGATGCATGAATTGATGATACATAAGGACGACTTGCTACTCCATGAGCCTGAAATGTAGCTTTCCCTTGCAGATAATCGCTATAGGCGTAGATCACACCTGACGTCGCTTTCCCTTCAGCGTTGAAAAAGCCCAGCAGGTGCGCTGCCATGGATTTCTCAGGGTAAAATTCGTAAGGATGCCTATCTTCAGTGAACCCCAATACGGCATAGAGCACCGGATCCCATGCCTGTTCAACCGCCTCAGCATCACTATCGACAATGCCAGGACAGTGATAGGAGATCAAATGGGTCGCCTCTGAGAACGAATACTGTCCCCGATAATGGTCTCGCCAACGCTGACGGAGGGCATCCCACAGGCAATGTCGCGAGACCGGCGCATTCCGCTCCACGAGCAACGTCATTGACGGATCCGATTTCCCGCCGAATTCAGATACCTTTTCCCCGTACCGGCGTTCCAGTGTCTCCCAAGAAGGCAGTTTGCTCTCCGGCCACAGCAAAGCAATGGCATCCAGAATCCGCTGGCCTGTTTTCGCCTGCTCCGCCGGGCTCATACCGCTGCCATGAATCCATTCGTGGGCGATCTTCCAATCATAATTAACGTCAAACTGAATGCCAGGGATCGCCAATGCCGCCTGTTGGCGATCAACAATGGCGCCGTATCCTTGACATTGATGTTGCTGTCCTAACCCGACCTGCTGCCCTTCATGGCCTCGAACCTCTGCGATCAATAACAATCGCCCGTAGAAAACGATAGTTGCGACAATGCCCACTAAAGGCAGCAACACCAGGCAGTACCGGCAACCAAAAAATGGATGTCGTCCCATAATGGAAAAAAGCCCCTTTGACTTGAATGACGGAATCTGGTGAAAATGACGTTTTAGGCTCGATCAGGCTATCTTCACCAGTAGTAGATTGCATAAATTAACACAGATTTTCCCTTGCTTTTCGCTCCAAATTTGTGCAATTCTGTGTTTTTCTGTGGCTAAATAAAATAAAAAACACCAGAGTTCAATTGAATTATGGCCGCACCGTGAAAGCATCGACCGACCGGTTAGTCAAGAGCGCACGCCAGCCGGCCCAGGCTGAGCTTCCCCCCGTTCCACCCTCGAATGGAGACTCGTACTGTGCCGCCAATTCATGGGGCCACACAATCTTTACCCCCCGCTCATCCACCCACAACAAACCACAACGGGAGACTAACTCCTGCAAGCGCTCCGTGCTATACAGAGTTGCGACCTGTTGCTGGAGAGCAGGCAATCGCTGCTCCTCCAAATGGACGCGACGGTTGTGTATCTGGTCATATTGCCATTGCAAAACCCGAACTTGCGTCTGCACGCGTAGGGCAAAAGAAGTAAAAAATATGATCACTATCATCCAGCCCGCGGCTACTGACATCCAAGGTAAAAGAGGACGATATCGTTGTACGACCTCAAAACGTCGCCAAAGCGGCACTTCCTGACGCAATGGTCCTGCAATCAAATTCACGCTCATTGTCCCCCCTCCCTGCTTGCTCAACTGGATTACTTTCTTCATGACAACCCCTCCTCATTCATGCGATGTTTGCGACAATGTTGAGTCGAAAGAGTTAGGTTGTTCCTAACTTAGCTTAGCCATAATAAAAAGCTAAACACTGACTGCACAGATTTCCACGAATTTTTAGTTTATTTGTAACTACTAAGGTCATCCTATTTTCAACCACAGATTACATTGATTTCGCAGATTTAAGACAATAAAATCAGTGTAATCTGTGAAATCTGTGGATGATCTTGGCATTGACAAGCTGCTTGCGAGCAGTACCTTGGTAGTTACGTTTGTTTAGTCTATGTAGACCGTGTAATCTGCGGTCTATTTTTTGCACCATGTACAAGGATTTCACTGGCAAAGTACCAACCAACACTCAGAACGAAATTCAAAAAGTATAATCGCTCTCTCGATCAAATTCTCTCCGCCACACGTAGCTTGGCACTACGACTACGAGGATTCCGGGCTCTCTCCTCGGTACTCGCAGTCAACGGCTTTTTCGTTAAAATACGCAACCTGATTTTCCGTGCATCATCGATGCCCTTCCCCCGGCCAGCTTCGCCCCGGAAGAACCACTTAACGATACGATCCTCCAGCGAATGGAAAGAAATCACAGCCAAACGTCCACCAGGTTTCAGCAACGCCACAGCTTGTGGCAAGACAGCCTCCAAAGCGCCTAACTCGTCATTGACTGCAATGCGCAATGCCTGAAATGTACGCGTCGCCGGGTGAATCCGCTGGCCTGGACGCCGGCCCACTGCCCTCGCGATCACCTGGGCCAATTGGTCCGTCCGATACAATGGACGAGCTTGTACAATAGCCCGAGCTATGCGACGAGAACGTTTTTCCTCGCCATAGCGGTAAATCAAGTCGGCCAAGGCCTGTTCCGATAAATTATTAACCAGATCAGCCGCCTGTACTTCCTGCGCTGAATCGAATCTCATATCCAGCGGCACCGCCGACTGAAATGAAAACCCTCGCGTCCCCGCAAGTTGAAACGACGAAAGCCCTAAATCTAGCAAAATACCATCAACATCAATAAAACGATGTGCTTCCGCCACCACCGCCAAATGACGGAAATTATCCTGCACCAGTACTATCCGCTGACCAAAAGGGCGAAGACGACGCCCCACCCTCGCTATAGCTTCCACATCAGCATCCAATCCCAACAACATCCCGGAAGGTGCAGAAGCTGCCAAGATCGCCTCGGCATGGCTCCCGCCGCCTATCGTACCGTCAATGTACATACCCCCAGCTCTGCGTACCAGCCAGCGCACTACTTCGGTGAGCAAAACAGGCTCATGATGTACGTCAACGCCCATTCAATACCCCACTAATAGTGATACGCCAAGACACAACAACTCTATCAAACCTTTTCTCACCTCCTTCAAAGCAAAACTTCAAATGCCCAAGCTCGACCAATCAGGAGCAGGTAATTCGTCGTCCTCCGTTCCCTCGGCTTTACGCAGTTCTGCTGGCGCCCATAGCTCAATGTATGTTGACAGTCCCAAACCAATCACGTCCTTCTCAATGTGAGCATAAGTCCGCAATTCAGTAGGCAAAGTAATACGGCTATGGGAATCCAGCGTTTGCGAAACTGCATTGCCAAATAGGGCTCGCCGGGCGCTCCGAGCCTGCTCAGAGGAGAGAACCGGCAAGCTATCCAATTTCGCCTTTATCTTCTCCCACTCAGCTTGGGGGAAAATAAAAAGGCAGCGATCGGCACCTTTCGTTAAAACCAAGCCACCCGCCAGGAAGGGACGATACCGTGCCGGCAACGTCAAGCGCCCTTTGCTGTCCAAAGCATGGGCAAATTTGCCTAACATCGTTCCACCGTCCCCTTCCGGTGAACAGCAATAGAGAAAGGCATCGCTGCTCTCCCACTTCATCCCACTTTATCCCACTTTGTCCCATTATAAGGGCTAATTGGAAAAAATCAAGCCCCTTTCGGCCCTAATTGGGATATTTGGGATAAAAATTAAGGTTCTAAGGCCCCGGAGAGTATGATGTAAGTGTGCGTTGTCTTTCCGATGAAGCTTCACCGGAAGCCATTATGTTGCCCCGAACCTTTCTCAATTGCAATATTCGATTTTTGTGTACAATGACTATACGAAAACACCCCCTTTCTAACATTTACCCCTTAATTGCACTTTACTATCAATCCCATTATAGCAGTAG
>WFQT01000128.1 GCA_015486895.1 Anaerolineae bacterium | reverse complement strand
GGCCAGCCCGCCTCGCTGGCAGCGCCGAATAGCGCCTCCGCCAATTGTTGCAATTGTCCTGCGGCCTGGCTGAGGCCGGTGACTGTGGCTGGGGCGAAAGTAGGTCTGAACGCCTCTTCCCATTCTGCTATTGGCAGGGGGATTTCTGCCTGTAACAATGTTTCTGCTGTGGTGAGCAGGACGGAGCGGGCGGTTGCTAAAGCGATGGCCGCTAAGGTGAGCTGCTTTTTGTCCCATGCCTGGCGGCAGAGGATAATATGCCGGCTGAAGTCAGCTTGCAAGCGCTCGATTTCTCCGTATTCCAGGCGCACTTTCCCCGGCTGTCGTAGGCGCTGAGCCAGACGGCCTGTCCGATCCAGCAAGGAGCGCCAGTGGGGACGCAAGGGGATGGCAACATGCCCCCAGGGTTCTATAGTCAGGGTGAAAGCGTTACCTGTTTCGGTAACGGCCTGTAGCCGGGCGGGGAAGTAGCTCAGGTCATGGCTGTAAATGAGCGGCTGCCATTCTTGTAGCCAGGCCCACCGCCGGCCGTAAAAAGTAGCAAAGTTTTCCTCTGCCACGGCCAGGTGCAAGTCGTAAACAGTGTGGTCTAAGGCAGGCGGTATTTCTATCCAGGAGGCCAGTACTGGTGGCGTGGCCTGGCAAAGAGTAATCCAACTTTCCAGGAATGTTTGCTCGTCCATGTAGACATTGTACCAGCGTTATGTCTTCCGTTCAAAGGTGCCGATTCGTGGTTTAAAGAATGGGATCTACCTCGCTTCCAATTATAGTTGTTAGCGACGCCTTTTATTGCGGTTGTGTTGGGCAATTCAAGGACAACGGCCGGCCCACCAATCTTTACAGGAGCGGGGGTCCATGGCTGTGCCAGTGTCGCGGATGACGACTTTGATTTCGTGGGTCCATGCTCGTCCAATGGGGTCAAAGCCTTTGACGACGGGCAGGTCGTGGCGGCCGGCGGCATCTAATCGCCGGTAAAGCTGGAGCAAGCTCGGCTCCACGCAGATGCCGGTCACGTACACGGTGTAGCCTTGCAGATTGTCGTGGCGGGTGTAATTGAGAGCAATACACTGTTCGCTGGCGTAAATGACCATAGCATCATAGCCGTACTGGATATCATAGCCGCTGTCCGGGGCGTGAATGATCTCGTTGGGCGAGACCGTGAGCCCGGCCATGGTCACCGGGAATGACGTGATGGGCGTGCCGTCGCTGTTGTGCAGTTTGTAAACTTGGGCGAAATCCGGTGTGCGCTCATCCCCAAAAAGCGTGTAGAGCTGGGGCGGCGGCCTCGGGTCGGAAGCACCGTTGTATTCGATCAAGCCTTTGTACGCGTTGGTAGGCTCGTAGCCTAAGAGGCTCAGGTTGTAGCCGGGGTCGGCTTCGGCATCCCCCGGCGGCGGAATCTGCGGGTTGATGTCCACGAAAAGGAAGCTGTAAGTGGTGCCGGGGATGGCAGCGCACGCGAGCGGCGTGTAGCAGATCAGAGGCAGGAAAGTGTGTTGAGTGGCGGAGATGGTACCGGCCCTGACCGGGGCCGGTACCTTATCCTTAGCTTGACTTCTCCACAAGAGAGCGGCAATAATGAGCACCACGATGCCAACTGCGCCCATGTTTTGTAACCACTGATGTCGTTTTATCATCTCCTTTTGCTCTCCCTGGACGGCCGTCGGAATGCAAACCGGTACCGGAGGCTGTGAACCATCGCCGCTGCGAAAAGCTCTACGCTGGTAGCAACAGCTCTTTGCTACCCACGTCTCAGGCGCAAGAATTTGCGCTTGCCCACTTTGAGCACAACAGGTGTTTCCTCCATTGCGATCTCGCGCTGGATGTCCTTCGTTACCTGCCCACCTAACGAGACGCCTCCCTGTTTGATAAGCCGGCGGGCTTCGCTTTTGCTGCTGGCGAAGCCTGCAGCCACAATGAGCTTGACCAGCGGAGTAGGGTCGGTCAATGTCATTTCCGGTATTGCTTCTGGAAGCCGCCGTTGCTGGAACACCCGTTTGAAATGAGCCTCCGCTGTTTGGGCTGCCTCATCTCCGTGGAAAATGGAGACGATCTCCCGGGCCAGCTCCATTTTTATGTCCCGCGGATGGCGGCTGCCGTCTGCCAGCGCCTGTTCTACTTCAGAAATCTGCGCCGGCAAATAACGGGTAACCAACTTGAAGTAGAGCGGCATGACCTGATCCGGCAAGCTCATCACTTTGCCGTACATTTCCTCCGCAGACAACCTGATGGCAATGTGGTTACCTATGCTCTTGGACATCTTGATTTCGCCATCGGTGCCCGGCAGAAGCGGCACAATGATAGCAACCTGGGGCTTTTGTCCCAACGATTGTTGCAATTTGCGTCCGGCTGTCATGATGTTGAAGATTTGGTCGGTGCCGCCCACTTGCACGTCTGTTTCCAAGGCTACTGCGTCGTATCCTTGCATTAAGGCGTAAAAGAACTCGTGTAGCCAGATGGGATCCCCTTTGCTGTAGCGTTTAGCAAAGTTGTCACGGGCCAAGAATTGCTGAACGGTGAAGTGAGACGCCAGCTTAATGAGCTCTGCGAAAGTGAGCGGGGCTAACCAGGTGTGGTTGTAGTGGATTTTGGTCAGTTCAGGGTCCAGGATTTTGAACGCTTGCTCTGTATATGTTTTAGCGTTGGCCATGACTTCTTCCAGCGTCAATTGCGGGCGGGTTTTGTCTTTGTCACTGGGATCGCCAATAGTACTGGTAAATGAGCCGATGAGAAATGTACACTCGTGGCCTAATTCCTGGAATTGGCGCAGTTTGCGCATGGGCACCGTGTGTCCCAGGTGCAAGTCGGTTGTGCGCGGGTCAACGCCTAAATAGACTTTCAGTGGTTTACCAGTTTTGGCTGCTTCGATGAGCCGTGCCCGCAGCTCTTTTTCCATATTGCGCCTGGTTTCCGCGTCGCCGTAGTCGCAACCTTGCATCAGGTAAACGACTTGTTCGTCGATGCTCATTTGTTTGGGGTCTATTGCCATCTTTCTTTCCTTTCCTTGGTGATTGTTGTGTCAGCTTGACATGCCTGGGATTGCTGTTCCTATGCGGTGATGCTCTTCTTGGCAATATAACTGGACTGGACTCTGGCGAAAATGACGTTTAGGCTCGACCTAACTATCTTTACCACAGATTGACACAGGGTTTTCTTTGCTTTCCGACTCAAATCTGTAAAATTCTGTGTTTTTCTGTGGCCAAAAAACGCCGGAGTCTAAAATATGAGTTTTCGGCCGGGCAACAAAAAAGCGTGGCATTGCCACGCTTGATAAGCTAACTTGCAAATTTCCATTGACAGAGCATGTCGGATCAGCGAGCCGCGCGTGGCAACAGCAGAATGGGGCGTTCTCCGCCCCCGGGATACGAATATGGGCAACGCACAACCAGTTTATCCGCCATCTTCACTGCTCCTTACGGAGCACATTATAACCGCGTCTGCCGTAACGGCCAAAATCGCGGCGTATTGAGACTGCTTAGTGATTGGTAGGAGCGGTAAGCGGACACTCAAGTTCCGAGAAGTCCGTGTAGTGTTTTCAGCGTTGCTTCGTCCGTCTCGTTGGCCGCCCAGACTTCTAAAGCCGGTTGTAGTTTCTTGGCATCTTTGCCTGCAATAGACACCAGCACCATGTTTTTTATCTGCGTGTGAATTGGCTTTAGCTTCGGCCACGCTGCTTCTGGTGTCCCTGTATCTACCCAACTGTGCAGCCAGCTTCGTACCCGTTCTGCCCAGATCGCTTTGATCCGCTCCCAACCTTTTTGGTCAAAAACTGCCAACAGCTTCCCGTTCTGGTCGTACACCAGCCGCAGCCAGCCGTCGTGGAAGCAGTAGTCCACCGTGCGCATGATGGCGTCATCTGTCATGTGACGCAGGGCACTGTAACTCTCTAAACGGTACCACTGGTTAAATAGAGTACGACTACGGCGGGAGCCTTTGAGGATGAAAATGATGTCTTTACGCTCTAGTTTCCCTGGCAAGGCATCTACTGTCAACAAAACAGCGTCAATCTCTGCCTGGGAAGGTGGATGTTCCGGTAGGAAAAGGGGGACCTGTATGCTTTTTGGCGATTGTTCTGTCATTGATGTACTCTCTTTCTATCTATTTGTGTTTCCCTTGCTTTGTAGTGAGCTTGTAGGCTACGCACTTTCAAGGCTTTTTGTTGTAGGGTACGAATGCCGTTAACCATGGCGGCAGCAGCAGAAAGGGTTGTTACTAAAGGGACATTATAGCGTACTGCCGCTTGCCGGATCAAGCGCCCATCCTGGAAAGATTTTTGGCCAAACGGCGTGTGAATGACCAACTGGATTTCGCCCTCGCGTATTACATCCACCACGTGGGGGGAACCTTCACTGACTTTGTTGATGACATTGACAGGTAAGCCTACCTTGGACAGCATAGCTGCCGTGCCCCGCGTGGCCAGGAGGCGAAAGCCCATCCGGTGCAAGTCGCGGCCAATCTTCAAAATGGCACTCTTGTCGTAGTCATTTACGGTGAGCAGAACCGTGCCGTCGGTGGGGAGGGACATTCCGGCACCTAGTTCAGCTTTGGCAAAAGCATGTCCAACTCTGGCGGCGTGTCCCATGACTTCACCAGTGCTGTGCATCTCCGGTCCTAAGAGGGCGTCGACGGAGGGAAACTTGTTGAACGGTAACACGACTTCTTTTACGAAGAACCCATCTATAGCGGGTTCTTCCAGAAAGGCGATCTCTGCTAAGCTTTTTCCGGCCATGACCTGAGTGGCGATTTTCGCTAATGGCACGCCGGTGGCCTTGCTGACGAAAGGCACAGTACGGCTGGCTCGGGGGTTTACTTCCAGCACGTAGACGATGTCCTCTTTGATAGCGTATTGCACATTCATTAGGCCGCGTACATGTAGTGCCAGGCCGATGTGCCGGGTATAATCGCGGATGATGTTCAAGTGGTAGTAACTGACTTTGTATGGAGGAAGTAGCATAGCGGAGTCGCCGGAATGGACGCCGGCTTCCTCGATGTGTTGCATGACGCCCCCAATGACGACTTGTTGACCGTCAGCGACCGCGTCTACGTCGATCTCGTAAGCGTCCTCCAGGTACTGATCCACTAAAATCGGCTTACCTGGGGCTGCTTCGGCAGCCTCGTCGATGTAGCGGCCTAAGTCCTCTTCATTGTAGACAATGACCATGGCTCGGCCACCTAAGACGTAGCTGGGACGCACTATGACCGGGTAGCCGATCTGCCGGGCAATCACTTGGGCTTCCGCAGGAGAATGGGCGATGCCGTGGGCCGGCTGGGGGATGTCCAGTTCTGTCAGCAAGGCTCCGAAGCGCTGCCGATCTTCCGCTAAGTCGATGGCATCGGCGGACGTGCCTAAGATAGGCACGCCGGCGGCAGTTAGTTCCTGGGTCAAGTTTAGTGGGGTCTGGCCGCCCAACTGTACAATGACACCCAGCAGCTTGCCCCGGGTTTGCTCTTCTGCCACGATGTGTAGCACGTCTTCCAGCGTTAGGGGCTCGAAGTAAAGGCGATCGGAGGTGTCGTAATCTGTGCTCACCGTCTCCGGGTTGGAATTCACCATCACGGTTTCAATGCCCATTTCCTGCAAGGCAAAGGAGGCATGACAGCAACAATAATCGAACTCGATTCCCTGGCCGATACGATTGGGCCCGCTGCCTAAAATGATCACTTTGGGCCGGTCGTTAGGATTTGCTTCGTCTAAGCTCTCGTAGGTGGAGTAAAGGTAAGGGGTGAGGGCTTGAAATTCTGCTGCACAGGTGTCGACGCGTCGGTAGACGGGGCGTATGCCTAAAGCCTTTTGTCGCTGCCGCACTTCGCTTTCTTTGTCGCCCATGAGTTCGGCTAAGCGACGGTCGCTGAAGCCCATTTGTTTGGCGTCGAAAAGCAAGTTTGCCGGCAAAGTCTCCACGGTATAGTTGGTCAAATGGTTCTCCCAAGATGCGATTTCTGCTATTTGGGCTAAGAACCAGGGGTCGTAACCGGTGAGAACATGCAGTTGTTCCCTTGACATTCCGTTCCGTAACGCCGCGAGCACGGCTTCAAGTCGGCGCGGGTTAGGCCGCTGCAGAAGGTCTTTCAATTTTCCAGCTTCTATACTGGACTGGAATGGTCGGCCACTGCTTTCCAAGCTGCGCAGTGCTTTTTGCAACGCCTCCGGGAAAGTCCGGCCGATAGCCATTACTTCGCCCACAGCTTTCATCTGCGGGCCTAAAGTGTCATCAACGCCGGGGAACTTCTCGAAATTCCAGCGGGGCACTTTCACCACGACGTAGTCCAGGGAGGGCTCGAAAGCGGCTACTGTTTCTTGGGTAATGTCGTTCTTGATTTCATCCAGTGTGTAGCCTACCGCCAGAAGGGCGGCGATTTTGGCAATGGGGAAGCCGGTGGCTTTAGACGCCAGGGCGGAGGAACGGCTGACACGAGGATTCATTTCGATAACGACCGTGTGTCCATTCTCCGGGTTGACGGCGAATTGCACATTGGAACCGCCGGTTTCTACCCCTACTGCTCCCATGACCAAGCGAGCCATGTCTCGTAGCCGTTGATATTCTTTATCGGTTAGCGTCTGTGCCGGGGCCACGGTAATGGAATCGCCGGTGTGCACGCCCATGGGGTCCAAGTTCTCAATGCTTGTGACGACGACGAAATTATCCTGGCGATCCCGCATTACCTCCAGCTCGAACTCTTTCCATCCCAATACGGATTCTTCTAGCAGCACCTGATGAACGGGGCTTTCTCGCAGGCCATGGTCTACTTTTTGGTGCAATTCTGTTCTGTCCCAAACAATACTGCCGCCGCTGCCGCCTAAAGTGAAACTGGGCCGGATCAGAACTGGATAGCCTAAAGTTGTCGCTATTTCCAACGCTTCTTCTATGTTGGAAGCGATACGGCTGTGGGGGACGTCTAAGTGCACCGAGGCCATTGCTCCTTTGAATTTCTCCCGGTCTTCGGCTATGCGCATGGCGTTCTGGTTGGCACCGATGAGTTCTACGCTGTAGCGTTCTAAAATGCCACTCTCGGCTAAAGTAACAGCTAAGTTCAGCGCTGTTTGCCCGCCGACAGTGGGCAAGAGGGCATCCGGCTTTTCCTGGGCAATGATTTTCTCTACGATATCCGGTATTAGCGGCTCAACATAGGTAGCATCGGCCAGCTCTGGGTCTGTCATGATGGTGGCAGGATTAGAGTTGACTAAGACGATCCGGTAGCCTTCACTTTTCAATGCCTTGATGGCTTGCGTGCCAGCGTAGTCGAATTCTGCCGCTTGGCCGATTACAATGGGCCCGGCACCCAGGATCAAAATGGAGTTTATGTCTGTCCGCTTGGGCATCTTTTACTCCCTGTGTTGTACTCTCGACACCTGTGAGGCGATTCAGGCGCCGGCAAAAGTGTAGCACGAAACGCCACTGGGGCCAAAAGTATGCTGAGAAGGCCTTTCACCGGCATGCTTGTCGTTGCCTCTGTCGCGACGGTGGTTGACAACTATGACCCTCGCAAGTTACAATGTGGCTACCCTTTTCCAGGTGAGAGGGAGTTGGCCCCGGTATGGGGCCGCCGTGGTTGAAAGGGAGGACATCATGTACAACTTGCGGGATATTCGGAAGAGGAAAGGCCTTTCTGTAGGGCAGTTGGCCGGGCGTTCCGGTGTTTCGGCTCAGCGCATCAAGGAGTATGAACTGGGAGGTAAAGAGATTCCATTTGATGACTTGGAGCGCTTGGCGAAAGCGCTTTATGTGGAGGAATGGGAGATCAAGCTGAAATCGGATCCCCCTGTGGCACCGCCGCGGAGCCAAGACAGACCTAACAAACCCAGGGTCAAAGCGCCAAGAAAGGGAAAGCAGTCAAAGCGTCGTCCCAAGCAGGTGCGGGTGATTCCCCCGCTGAAAGACACTCAACGGCTTCAGATACAGCGACTTCTGGCTTACTTGTCGTTAGACGAAACGGCAGTTCTTGAACTGGCTAAAAAGCCACTGGATGAATTGAACCAGAAAGAAGCCAGTGGGCTGTTGAACACATTACAAAGAGAAATTGCCCAGCGGGAGCCCCAAGAACGGAAGCAGAACATGCGCCGTGCTTACTTGCCAGAAGGGGTCGATCGCTTTGAGCTGAAGTACTTGCAAGAGTGTGTGGAGTCTAACGCGACATTACGCGTTACGCTCTTTGATGACTCTACCCAGATAGGCTCCATTGTTGGCTTTGGCCCTTATATTTTGACTTTACGCGATCAGGAAGGGCAGGAAGTCACAATAAATAAGCTTGCTATTGCCTATTATTATTGTGAGAAGGAGTAAGCCGATGAGTAGTAGCGATTATCTTCGTTATTTGCGTGCTCTGAAGCGGGGCCCGGACTTCAGGACCATTTCCGAGGCGACTGGCGTGCCGGCAGGCATACTCCGGCAAATGGAGCAGCGTTATCGGCCCTTGGGCAATGAGGAGATCCTGCGCAAACTGGCGATATATTACGATCTGCCGGCCGAAGAGCTCTTTTGGCGGCATGCCTGGTCTCGCCGCGATCTAACTTTTTTCTTGCAGGAGGTTAGCGGCCAGGATGTGCTGGCCGATTTCGAGTTGGCAACAGGTAGCACACTTTCTGGGCGCGTGCAGTGGTTTGACCTGGGATCTTTTAGCCTGCTGCAAGAGGATGGCCGCGAGGCGATTGTGCAGCGCCATGTCGTGGAGCGGTGGCGTCGCGCCGGTCAACCATTTTCGCCGCCCGCAGGGGAGGAAACGGCGTGAAAAGACCGTACGTTGTAGTGACTCGACGCATTCCTCAGGTAGGATTGGACATGCTAAATGAAGAGGCATTAGTGCGCGTCTGGCCTGAGGAAACGCCAATTCCCCGAAAGGTAATGCTATCGTGGGCCCAGGGTGCTGATGGCTTACTGACATTGCTCACAGAGCCTGTGGATGAAGCGTTGCTGGAAGCGATAGGGCCCCAATTGAGGGTTATCAGCAACTTTGCTGTCGGCTATGACAATGTGGATGTCGCTGCTTGTACCCGCCGGGGGATACCGGTAGGCAATACGCCCGGGGTGCTGACGGAGACTACCGCCGATTTGGCTTTTGCCTTGCTGATGGCTGCAGCCCGGCGTTTGCTGGAAGCGGATCGCTTCGTGCGTGCCGGCAAATGGCGGACCTGGATGCCATTGGGCTTCTTAGGCGTTGACATTCATGGCAGCAGTGTAGGAATTATTGGCATGGGACGCATTGGCTATGCTCTTGCCCGTCGTTGTGCTGGTTTTGATTGTCGCATTTTGTATTATAATCATCATACCCACCCGCAGGCAGAGGCAATTGGCGCCCAGTATGTCGATTTGGATACATTATTGACGGAGTCCGATTTTGTTAGCATCCATGCCCCTCTAACGCTGGAGACGGAACGGCTCATTGATGAAAAAGCGCTGCGGAAGATGAAACGCACGGCGGTGTTGATCAACACGGCGCGAGGCAAAATTGTGGATAGTGAGGCGTTGTATAGAGCGCTGCGTGATGGTGTTATTGCTTACGCGGCGCTGGACGTGACAGATCCAGAACCGTTACCAGTCGATCACCCGTTGCTCATGTTGGATAACATTATCGTAGCGCCGCATATTGGCAGCGCATCCGTGGCAACGCGTGACAGAATGGCGCTCATGGCGGTGAGAAATCTGCTGGCCGGGCTGCGCGGTGAGCGACTACCTGCTTGTGTGAATCCGGAAGTATATGGATAGCTAAGATCTGGCGAAAATGACGTTTTAGAGTTGACCTAACTATCTTTACCATGGATTGCACAGATTGCATGGATTAAAACCGCAAAAATAAAATCTGTGGAAGTCTGTGGCTAAAATAAAAACGCCAGGGTCCAATAGAGGGGGTGCTTTTGTCGTTCTGCCATGAACCGGGGGAGAGGTCAAGCCCTACTAAAGTGCTCAACACAGCATTGCCCGGAGAGGGCCCGTGCTGCCATCTGTGCACGATAGTTTGTTTACCGGCCAGTAAGCCGTAATAGATAGGGCCGGCTGTCTGGGATCGGTGAGAGCAGATCATTCTCTCCTTGCAAGCCGCAGCGGATGCCTACGGTATCCCCGCTGCCAACGCGCAGCAATGTTAGCGGCACAGCGATTTCTACGACTCGCCCGGAAGCGGCCAGTTGTATCACGGCGGAAGTTTTTAGCCCATAGCGCCAGAATTCTGTCTTGCCGGCACCGTGGACGAGCAGATCGCCCAGGGCACCCCGGGCGCCGGTGAAGCTGGCGACCAGTGTCCGCCGGCCGATGGGCTCGCCTAATTCGAAGCGTAGGTACAGGTTATCGTGGTTGTAACCTAAACGGATAGTGTGAAGCGGAGCGTAAGCCAACTGCATGGTGCCAGTGGAAAGCCGAGCATGGAACACAGCCGCCTGTTTCCATTGTAGTGCGTGATCGGCAGCCGCCGTAAGCTGCGGGGTGAAAAACGGCGTTACTTCCTCAGCAGCTTCCAGTTCCCGGCCACCGCGGTAGATAGGGGGACGCAGCCGCTCTGGCACAGGCAGCTCTAAGCTTTCGTAGACGTGGGCCAAGTTTTTGCGGAACAGCTCGTCGAACATGGCGTCCTGGTCCGAGTTGTTGCGATGGGAGTACCACCAGAACCAGTCGCTGCCTTCGGTGGTGTAGAGCGCTTCCCAGGCGGCAGCGACTTGCTCCGCAGAAAAGCGCTGATCACGCCGTACTATTTCTACTAACTCTTCTCTCGTTTGCCGCAACAAGCTCCAGGCGCTATTGTGTTCCGGGTCGCCGATCCAGGTGGTGAAATCGCCCATAATCCAAGAACCGCTGGCTAATTCCGGCAGCTCTTCTTGTGTGCCGTGTAGGTCCAGGAATTCCGAAACAGTGACTGTTTGCAAATCGGGCGCTTGGCTTAGACGACGGTACAACTCGTGCAGGAACGGAGCGCCGTTGTCTTCGTAATGTTCCCAGCAGTTCTCTCCATCCAAGATTATGCTGACCAGGAATGGCCCTGGTTGTCCTGAAAGGCGGTGGCGGATGGTTTGCAGCCGCACAATCAGGTCTTCGGCGGCCTGGTGGGGCGGATAATGCATGTAAACGAAGCCGATGCGGTCAGATAGGACACGATCGCGAAAGATGGCTGCCAAGTAGCCGGCGGGGCTGGAAGCTCGGTAAGCATGATAGAGCTGCTCTGGCTGTTCGACCTGCTCTTGTTGGTCTCGCGTGAAAGAAATGCCTAAACTCCGGGCCAGTATTGCTTCGTCCGTTGCGAACCAATCTAATCCCGCTTCGTTTAGGAAAGGCAAAATTTCCGGTGCCACAGCACCTTCGGAAGGCCAGATGCCGCGTGGTGGCTGGCCGAATTGCTTGCGGTGGTGACGGATTGCCCGTTGTATTTGTACTTTAGCATCCTCAGGGGCAACGAAAGCTGGTGTGGGCAAGTTAAGTCCCGGCGACGCTCGCAAAGCGATATCTGTGTTTACCAGCAATGGCAGGATCGAGTGGTAGTAAGGTGAGGTGCTAATTTCGATTTGTTTTCTTTGATAAGCAAGGTCCCGCAACGTCGGCGAGATCAAGGCGATGATCTGATGATGCTTTTCTAGTAATTGCTCGAAATCATCTTTGGAGAAATCGCGACCTTTTTTGACCAGCTTGTGCAGCACATTGTCTTGTTTCAGCCAGGTAGAATTGACCCAGGCCAAATTAAACCAGGTGAGGAGGTCGCGATAATCTTGATTGCTGAACGCATTGGGGTCATGCAAAGCGGCATCACGGTGGTTGATGAGCTCGCTGTAGCGAGGATAGCGCCGGGCGATGTGGTCCCAGTTAATACTGAAGCCGAAGTTGAGAATTTGACGTTTTTCTTCCTCGTTCCAGTTGCACTGCTGGCCCAGATCCATCATGACATCGGTGGCTTCCCCTTTGCTGTATCCTTCTAACTGATCCAGCAGGGAAGGGACGAAGTTGAAAGTTGCTTTGACATCTGGGTAACGGCGCAGCAATTCCAGCATGTGCAGGTAGTCTTTGACGGCGTGCATGCGCACCCATGGCAAAGCATAGCGCCCTTGGCCTGGAATCCGGTAATCCGGTTGGTGCATGTGCCAGATGAAGGCGATGTAAAGTGGTTGCCGATCCAATGGCATTCTTTCCTCGATGAAGTAGTGGCGAGGCGTGCCTTGCCCTTATTCCGGTTTTTGCCGCAAATGCGGGAAAAGAATCACTTCACGAATGGAGTGCTGGTCGGTCAACAGCATGGTAAAGCGATCAACACCCATGCCGAAGCCGCCGGTGGGCGGCATGCCGAACCGTAGAGCTAAGACAAAATCATCGTCAATGGGATGGGCTTCGTCATCCCCGGCGGCGGCCAGAGTACGTTCCATACGAAATCGTTCTTCTTGGTCTAATGGGTCGTTGAGTTCGGAAAAAGC
>WFQT01000127.1 GCA_015486895.1 Anaerolineae bacterium | reverse complement strand
GGCCGAAGTGGTGGGCTTGATTGACAATAAGGGTATTAGCGTTGGGAATATCCAGCCCATTCTCGATAATGGTGGTGGTCACTAACACGTCAATTTCCCCTTTGGCAAAAGCTAACATCACCCTTTCCAGTTCGCGTTCTCTCATTTGCCCATGAGCCACGGTTACAACGGCAGTGGGCACCAGTCTGCGCACTTTTTGGGCGATGATGTTAATGCTTTGCACCCGGTTATGGACGAAGTAAACCTGCCCACCTCGGTCTAATTCCCGATAGATAGCCTGGCGCACGATCTTTTCATTGTATTCTGCCACCACTGTCTTGATGGGATGACGCTCCTCTGGTGGCGTGTTTATGATGCTCATGTCCCGGATGCCGCTGAGAGACATGTGCAATGTACGTGGAATAGGAGTGGCAGTGAGGGTGAGCACGTCCAAGCCGGTGCGCAGAGCTTTAAGCCGCTCTTTGTGGGCCACGCCGAAACGCTGTTCTTCGTCGATGACTAGCAGACCCAGGTCTTTGAAGCTGACGTCCTTGGAAAGGAGGCGATGAGTGCCGATGACAATGTCGACTTTGCCGTTAGTGATGTCTTCGGTTACTTTCGTTGAGCTGCGGGGGAGAGGAAACGGGATAACATTTCCACCCGCACCGGGAAAGGTGCAAAACGACGGACAAAGGTGTTGTAATGTTGTTGGGCTAGTACAGTAGTGGGCACTAAAATAGCGACCTGCTTGCCGTCCATGATCGCTTTGAAAGCCGCGCGCACGGCAATTTCCGTCTTACCATAGCCCACATCGCCGCAAATCAGACGATCCATGGGTCGCGGTTTCTCCATGTCCCGCTTCACTTCCAAGGTGGCGGTGAATTGGTCTTCCGTGTCTCCGTAGGGGAAAGAAGCTTCCAGTTCCATTTGCCAGGGGGTGTCGGGCGCAAAAGCATAACCGGTTGCAGTGGCCCGGGCGGCATAGAGCGCCAATAGTTCCTGGGCGATGTCGGCAATAGCTCGGCGGGCCCGGCGTTTTGCCTGTTCCCAGTCAGACGTGCCTAAGCGGTGCAGAATAGGTTGGCTTTGGGCCGGCCCCACATAGCGAGCTAAACGATCTGCCTGTTGCACCGGCACCAGTAGGGTGTCTCCCTGGGCATAGTTGACTTTTAAGTATTCCCGGGGCACGCCGTCGATATTTTCCGTTACCAGCCCCTGGAAAATACCGATACCATGCTCAATGTGAACTACATAGTCACCTTCCTTAACATTAGTGAAGAAAGTTTCTTTGCTGCTGATGGCTTTTACCCGCCGATGGCGACGAGCAGGTTTGCGCCAGCCGAAGATTTCTGCGTCGCTGAAAAGCCAGAGGTGTTGCTCTTTGTCTCTCTTGTTGGGCAGGCGTAACGCCCAGCCGGCGGGCAGGATAACACGTTGCAAACGAATTTCTCCGGCGAGTAACGGCCGGTCTATCTCTTCTGTAGAAATAGGCACGTCATGGCGGGCAAAGAGATCGCCAAGGAAAAGCACTTCCCGGCTGGCAATGGCAACCCGTTCTCCTTGGTTTTGCAGTTCACGTACGGCGGTCACAAATGGGCGCGTTTGGCCACCGAAATGGGGCGATAAGGTGAACGTGCGTTGCAAGTATAATTTCCCATTCGTTGATTCTTCTGCTGTGGGGGCTATTAGTTGCAAAGAAGGACGGGCGGAAAGTTGAGCAGTGAGCGTTTCTGCTGAGAAACAGGGAGACACCGCGTTTCCAGGCAGCTCGCCTTCTGAGAGCAAATCATCTCGACTTTGTTGGGCGTGGCGCTCCAGTTCCGCAGCGACGTTTCCCCAGGCAGCGAAGTCTTCCAGCAAGAGTAAGCTGTTAGCCGGGAGATGGTTGAGCAACGAGGCCGGGCGATCGTATACATACGGTAAGTAGAATTCAGCGTTCCGCATGGACAAGCCGTCGCAGAGAGCGGTAATTTCCTCTTCCATTTGCTGGCGCAGGGCGGCGTGGCAATTGCTCAAATCCAGTGTCCGCAGCCGTTGGCAGGCGCGCTGGGCATAACGGGGTAGAACTTCCCTGGCCGGTCCGACGGTAACTCGCTGGGGATAGGCGAACTCGCGGTCGGGCAACGTGCGCTGGGTAGCCGGATCAAAAAGGCGTAGTGTATCAATTTCGTCGCCGAAGAGGTCAACCCGTAGCGGCCAGGTCATGTGCGGTGGGTAAAGGTCCAGGATGCCACCTCGCCGGCTGAAGAGGCCGGGACGGTCCACCAGCCCGGCTGCTTCATAGCCGATCTCGCTCAATAGGCGTGTGAACTTCTCTATGTTTAGACTCTGGCCGGGACGTAAAGTCCGCATGTGCCGGGCAATAGCTTGCGACGGAATTGTTTTCTGGCGCAAAGCGGCTAAGGAAGCAACTACGATCAGAGGGCGCCCCGGGGCCTGGCGCTCGTTCAACGCTAATAAGGTACTTAAACGCTGCTGACGGGTCTCCCAGGACCAAAAAATGCGCTCGTAGGGGCCGGCATCCGGTTCAGCGAACAGGTGCACCATCTCCGGTGCCATGGCCCATTGCCGTATTTCGTCGGCCAGGTGGCGAGCCCGGTCACTATATGGCGTGAGGATGACGAGCGGACGCTGCAGAGCATCTGCCAGCGCCGCAATGGTGTAGGGGCGGGCAGAATCCAACACACTGATATATCCCGTTGTTTCCCCAGCAGAAATATCTCGCTGCAAGGCGAGAAAATCAGGATGCGCTTGCAAGTGCGCTAAGAGCGCAGCAAGATTCCAGGTCATGTGGCCTCGTTTGGTAGACTGGCGGGCTGGGCATTGAAATTGTTCATGGCTTGTTCTAACCCTTCCCTGAGCCAGCTTTCTACGGCATCGGCGGCCAGCTCGCGCGTCACGCCCATGATCTCTTCCTCGGCCCGGCTGAAGTTTTGCAGGACATAAGCCGCTGGCTCTAACCTCCCCGGCGGCCGGCCAATGCCAACCCGCAAGCGGGGGAACTGCTGGCTGCCTAACGCGGCAATCACCGATTTGACGCCTTTGTGTCCCCCAGCACCTCCGCCTGGACGCAGCCGTATGACACCAGTAGGCAAGTCTAAGTCATCGTAAACCAACAAGAGGTTGTTTAGTTCCAGGCGGTAAAAACGCACTAATGTGCTCACGGATTCACCGCTCAGGTTCATGAAAACCTGCGGCTTCAGTAAAATCACTTTGAAGCCTTGTCGGACGCAGGACGCGACGAAGCTCTTTCCCTTCCAGGGGGTAAAGATGGACTGCCAGCGCCGCGCCAACAGGTCTACCACCTGGAAGCCGACGTTGTGCCGGTTTTGCTCGTAACGTTGCCCGGGATTCCCCAAACCTACAACTAATTTTATCTCCATTATATATCCTGGCACGGATGGCTCAGCAATTGTCTGGCCCAGATCCACAATGAAGGGGCTCCCTACCGGCAGCCCCTTGATGCAAATCTCAGTTAAGCACCTTCAGTCACCGGTTAAGGCCGGAAACGTCGCCAGGACCAGAGGATAAAGTATTTGCCTCCAACGTAAAGTAACCAAATAGCAAAAGCAATAAGAGCCAGTTTGGCGCCTTTTTCCGCGCTTTTCACCAGATTATCTCTGGAGAAAGCTGTTCTCAGGGCATCCATGCTACTACCACCGCTGTTGCTCCCTCCAGTACCGCCCGTGACTGCCAATTTTGGTGTTGGCAGCGGCGTGGGAGTAGGAATGGGAGTGCTGATGACTAATGGCGTTGGCGAGGGCAATGGCGTCGGCGTGTACTTTGGCGTCGGAGTTATCGGGATACGGGTCGGGGTTTCTGCCGGCTCGCTATTGGCAACTATGACCTTCCGCGGCGGTGTCTCTAAGTAGTTGCTATCCGGCTTGACGACCCGCAAGCGCAACGCGTATTCCCCGTCGGGCAAACCGCGGGTGTCCCAGGTGCCTAACAGACCACCCGGCTGCTGAGTATAGTGAAAATCACCAATTAAGACCCAACGGTCCTGCTGCGGCGGCCAAGTGGTGTAGAATAGCTCGTAGCGCAGGAAGTTGGGGTGCGTAGCAATGCCGGAGATGCGCACGACCCCCCGTACTTTGGCGCCTTCTTTGGGTTCCTCGATGGCTCCCTGGGGGGCAACCTTCAGTGGCGCCGCTATGACAGGCCCTATCGGCGCGCTCAGGACAGCAAAACCTACCGCCAGAATTATCAATGCCAGGCGAAATCTACGCATGCCTTTAACCTCTATTTCTAATTTGATACTAACGAAAATAGTTTAGCATATTTTCAGCGAATTGCCAAAGGAACTAAACACCACGCCCCTGTGGACACCACAAATAACGGCATGGTTCAAAAAGCTCACTCGGTTTCATCACGAATAGTCATGTGGACAGTCAGGGGAGGCCAACCTGGGGCCGCAGGCTCGGAAGTCTGCTGCCAACAGGTGGCCGGTCAGCAGTTACGCCTCGTGATGCTGTTTATCGTCCCTGGTTGCCTTTCGGCCGGGCAATTTGCGCATGTAGAACGTGTGTGTCTGGTAAGCCAATCGAATCAGTCTGCTGTCGGCTAAGAGACGCTCAACCACCGACCAGTCCGCCCCAGCTTTTTGTAAGAAGAGGTGAACGGCTTGTTCGCGCATGGGATGTACTGAAGTGATGCTCAGTAAGTCTTCTTCCACGTTGCCGGTGAAGGCAAAGGCGTCGCCTTCGTAGCCGATGAGGTACTCCACATGTTCCTCACCCAATGCGTCACTGAAAATGTGATACGCCGCCGCGATAGCTTCCTCCGACGCCGGGTGTACCCACGCTTCCGCCGGTGGACGGGTCGGTATGGCAATGTATGCTTTGGCTGGAGAAAGTTGCTTCAAGAAAGCGGCCACACGCGTCATTTCCCGGGGGCTATCGTTGATTCCTTCTACTAACATGGTTTCTGTAGCCAATTCGCCACGAAACATCTCGGCAAACTGCAACATTCCTCGGTGTAAGCTTTCTATCTGCAGGGAACCGTGAGGACGATCGACTTTATGCCAGATAGCTTCTGTCACAGCGTCCACCTTTAGGGAAACCCAGTCGGCGGCGGCCAAAGCTTCTCGCGTTTCCGGTAGATCTACCAAAGAAGCGTTGGTAATGATGGCGATTGGAATCCCCAACGGCCGCAAGAGACTAATTTCCTGTTTCAAGTTCAAATCCAGCGTCGGCTCGCCGTCAGGCACAAATGCTAAGTAATCAATTTTCTCGCCCCGTTGCTGAGCTTCCTGTACTTTGGCTTCGACTTCCGTTGCGATTTGTTCCGGCTGGTAGAAAGCCTGGCGTTTTACCTGCATTTGCAATGTGTTGCCCAACTGACAGTAAACGCAGGCAAAAGTACAGATTTTCGCCGGGATGTTGTTGATACCTAAGCTGCGCCCTAAACGGCGCGACGGTACTGGTCCAAATGCAATCATAGTGACCTCCTAACTCGGCACATGCAGACGCTATTCTCAAGATCGCCGGTAGATGGGGAGAGATAACGTCCGCTGCAGCCTAACCGGCGGCCAACGGCCAAGAGCCCCAATTTCTCATCGGCGGTGTAAGTAAAACGTCTACACTCGTAGAGCAAGCCTTTGGCTTGCTTTTTATACTCGCCGCACCATGAATGCGGCTCCCGCGCTAAGCGGGGATTGGTTACTCAACGACGTAATCGCCATTTACCAAGACGATTTCTTCGCCGCCATTCCGATAAAACAAGCATAACTCTGCGGCCTGGACGGGACTGCCTTTGGCATAGACGATATCTTCGTGGACAACGCTGGCCGGCGAACGGAAATCATTCACGCCTACAATGCCACCGATGTGATCGCTGCGCCCATAGGCCCAGTGTACGCCTGCTTTTTCGTCTTCTAAAACATTGCCCCAAACCACGGCTTTGTCATTGCAGCCCAGACCGAGCTCGGCGATGTTGGTACGCGCCGGGTCAGAGGCAAAGTATGCCCGCATCTGGTCTGCTTCCGGCCCATCGCCGCTGATGGCGACGATGCGATTTTCCTCGATCTCCCAGCGCATGAACTCACCACTGCGAATGACCGGTGCAGTGCCGGCGGTGAGGCTTGGTTCCCCGGCTCGTTCTCCCTCATAAGGAGCGATGAAGGCTTCACCACTGGGCAGATTGATGATGCGCATCCCCGCTTTGTGGCGAGGTAGTTCTCCGGCATCGGCTTCCGGCCGCCGGTAACGTAAGTCGAAGTAAAGAATATCGCCGCTGCTAAAGGTCAATCGGGCACCCTCAGCCCGCGAGAGCCGTTCCTCTAACAAGTGTACCTTGCCGGCTATTTCCCGATAGTCGGCGCTAAGGGCCGTTTGTTCCATGCGCCTGGCGACCTGAGGCATGCTGGCCGCCCGGAAGTCTTCATGCTTCCGGGCGAAAATGGAAAGCGGCGCGCTGGCGGAAAACTCCGTCAGGGCGACGGCTAAAGTTGTATTAGCCAACACGTCCGCGAGATCCACTTTCTCTTCTCCCATCCAACCCCACGAAGGCAACGGGGCGTTGTGCGCACCGCTGGCAGGGAAGCGGAGCAGTGGGTTGACCCGAAAGCCGGTTCCCCGGCTTAGATCTACGAAAGCTGCTCGCCAGGACGCTGCCATCTCCCGGCGATCTTGCCAGGCAGGGCTATCGGCACTGATCTCGGTGGGCAAATCTACCATAATTGTCACTGCTTCGTCT
>WFQT01000126.1 GCA_015486895.1 Anaerolineae bacterium | reverse complement strand
GTCAACGTCAAGTCCGTTGGCCACAATTGCCCACTTCCGGGGCGGCTGCGGCGTCATGCCTGCCGCCATGGCTGCCGACGGGAAGATGACTCCCCGCATCCGGCGCAATGCCAACAAGTCTAACCGCCGCCAAAGCCTCGCTCGCCAGTTATGGTCCGTGTAGCCGTGCAGCGAGGCAATGCGGGTGACGTTTCCGCCGGCCAGCGCCAGCCAAATGTCGCTTTTGTAGTCATTGCTGTGGGCAATATCAGGTTGCCAGTCGGCGACTACCTGCCGAACATGCCGCAGTGGTCGTAAGTCAAAAAAAAGTCGTTCCTGTAAACAATCAACATGAATGCCATGCTTGCGGGCCGCCACACAGAATGCGTTGTCCTCTTCACAGCCCCGGAAAAGAACCAGCAATCGCACCTTCCAGCCGGCACGGCGGCGGTCTTCTGCCCATGCTAACAGCATCCGTTCCACAGCAGCGAAATGCCCGCCGGTGCGCAATAGCAACAATCGCATCAGTCACCTCGCACGGCAAAGCGCAACAGGCGCCGGTAGAGACTCTGCTTGGCTGCCCAATAAGTACGCCGGCGGTGGGAAAAGCGGGCAACGACAGCAAGAAGCCATTTAGCCGAGAAAATGAAGGCCAACATGAGGCGATAGCCAAGCGCCCCCGACCGTCCCCACCGTTTGTCGAAAAAATGCGTCATGCTTTTCAAGGCCACCAAACCAGCTTCCGGCAGGTAGCGAGCGCTGGCACCACCCCCGTGGAGGACTTCCGCCTCCGGCCAATAGAGGCAACGGTTACCGTGAGCACGCCACCGCCAGCAAAGGTCAGTCTCCTCACCGTAGAGAAAAAACGCTTCATCGAATCCCCCCACGGAGGCCAGCGCTTCGCGTCGCACCAGGAGCGCGGCACCGGAAAGGACCGGCACATAGCGAGACGATAGATGATCCCAGCCACCGAGCCAGTAAGTACCAAACCAGGGATGGGCCGGGAAACGGGATAGCAAGCCGGTTTTATCGCAAAACTCGTTCCAGAAATCAGGAAACCGGCGAGCGCCCTGCGGATCCACCCGCCCATCAGGCAAGCGCAACAACGGCCCGGCAGCAACCGCCTCCGGGTGCGACGCCAACGCTCGGACCAAAGCGGCAATGCTGCCCGGCCGGGGCAAAGCATCCGGGTTCAAAAAGAGCAGATAACGCCCACGAGCGCGCCGCCAAAGCCGGTTCCACGCTTTTGCCAGGCCAATGTTCGCCTCGTTGGCCATGAGAAACGCCTGCGGAAAAAACTTGCGGGCCAAAGCTAAGCTGCCGTCGGAGGAGGCATTATCAGCAATCCACAGTTCCCAGCGCCAACCAGGCAACACGGCAGGCAAAGCCGACGCCAATGCCGGCAAAAGTTCACTGCTTTGCCAGGTCACCACCAGCACAGAGACATCAAGCGTCATCGGTTCCTTTCCGGCAGTGAGCCAGCAGTACCCCGCCCCGGCCGGCAGCAGCAGCTAAACGTGCTAATAGCCAGGCCATGGGGGCCCGCAACCATTTCCGGCCGTGCCGGTCAAGCTGCCAGCCAGGCAAGTTACCACCGGTGCGTAGCCGGCAATCGCTGCAGCCGGCTTGCTCCAACAACCGCCGCAAAGCGTGCGGCGTAAAATGCCACAGGTGGCGGGGCGGATCCCAATGCAGCCACCGTTCGCCGGCACATTCCGCCTGCCACGAATTCGCGTTGGGTACCTCCAGTAAAAGGTAACCCCCGGGCGCAAGTTGCTGCCACAACGCGGTCAAGGCGGCTAACGGTTCAGGTAAATGTTCCAACACATGCCAAAGAGTGACCACGCCAAAAGACCCGGCAGGCCAATCACCCTCCCCTACCCTCTCGGTCACATAAACTGGCGCCCCGCTAACTTGCCTAGCCAGGTCAGCCCATGCCTGATCCCATTCCACACCGACAACATCCCACCCTAACGCTCTCATTGCTCTCAAGTAACGGCCATCCCCACAGCCAACATCTAACAGCCGCTGTGGATCTGTCACCGGAGGCCAACGGGGCCAAAGTCGCCGACCAACATCCCCGGTCGTGTTCCATAACAGCGCTTTCAGCAGCCGACGCCACGCTGACACAGGGGAGAAATCCGCAGCCAATTTGTCCGGAGCCGGGTAAAACGAGGCCGGGTCGGCCGGCCGGGGCCATAGCCAACGCAACCCACAACGCGGGCAGCGGTAAATCTGCCAACGGCCATCGAAAGCAAAATCATGCTTACCTATTGTAGCACAGAGGGGACAACGCGACACGACATCGATAGGGGAAGTGCCCCCGGCTATACCGGGGGCATCCAAGGAATGGAAAACTGTCAACATGAGATCAGGGGTGAAGCAACACCGGCAGATAAAACTGGAACGGCAACGGTGTATCCGTAAGCCACACAGTCGGTGTACCGGTCACCGTGGACGTCACCGTCCCTGTCGGTGTAATCGTCATGGTAAGTGTTAGGGTGCTGGTTGCCGTCGGGGTCAACGTATCCGTCGGGGTCACAGTCGGCGTACCGGCCACCGTGGATGTCACCGTCCCTGTCGGTGTAATCGTCATGGTAAGTGTTAGGGCGCTGGTTGCCGTCGGGGTCAACGTATTCGTCGGGGTCACAGTCGGCGTGTCAGTTGCTGTAGGAGTTGGGGTATCCGCTTCCCATTGCTGCAAGAAGAGCGGCATATCCCACGGAATATCAATGCGAATTGACCCATTGACCTTGCCGTCTAAGTCGCCCTCATCACCATCACGGATGACCTGTACTTGCATATCATGACCATCGAAGGACATCACTTTTAGCGGATTAAAAGCCGTGATGCCAACTTTATAACTGGTATAAGAGCTATCCGCCGGCCGCTTGTACCAGATGATCCATGTCCGCTTGCCGTGCAAGTCATAAATATACCCTTCCATAG
>WFQT01000125.1 GCA_015486895.1 Anaerolineae bacterium | reverse complement strand
TCGCGACATCTCGGCTGTGATGATCGCTTCTATTTTTTGGAGTGCTTTTTCTAAAGCGCCTTGTTCGTTTTCGATAATGTAATCAAAGGAGGGCGCTTTTTGTAGCCACTTAGTGGCAGAGGTTAACCGTTTTTGGTATTCGTCTTCCCCCATGCCTGGCTCCCGCAGTGCGATGCGTTGCGCTAACTCGTCTAACGGTGCCACGACGAGAATGGTGATGCAGTCCGGGTAACGTGTTTTCAAGAACTTGATGCCGGCCATGTCCACTTCTACTAGAGCCATTTCTTTTCCCGGGGGCACCTGGTTGAGGATGTTGTTGGGCATACCGTAAAGGTTGCCGTCCTGGTAGACGGGGCTCGATTCCATGAGCTCGCCGCGATGATACATGGCTAAAAAAGTATCTCGGTCGACGAAGAAATATTGGTCCCCCGGCACTTCATCTGGCCGGGGCTTGCGGGTTGTGTAAGTGGTCAGGCGCACGATTTCTGGGTGTCGTTCCAGCAAAACGCGGGTTAGTGTGGCTTTACCGACACCGGAAGGGCCGGCAAGGGCTAAAAAGATATTTACACTTCGTTCGCCGGACTTGTCTTGGGTTAGTTCGTTCATGGTTATTTCCTATTTAAGGCAGGCTCAGTAAGCTGATATTATACCATTGTGTGAAGAGGTCACCAAACATGAAAATCATTATTCCTCTGGCCGGATTTGGCAAGCGAATGCGGCCGCATACTTACAGCAAGCCGAAACCACTTATCTCCGTGGCCGGGAAAGCAGTCTTAGGCCATGTTTTAGATACTTTTAGTGGTTTGAATGTGGACGAGGTGGTCTTCATTGTTGGCTATTTGGGTGAGCAGATTGGTGCTTATGTGAAGCAGCACTATCCGAATTTGACTGCTCATTACGTTGAGCAGAAAGAGCTGTTGGGACAGGCGCACGCTCTCTGGTTGGCCCGGGAGTGGATGCAGGGGCCGGTAATTGTTGTCTTCGTGGATACCATCGTTGAGACGGATATATCGTTTCTGAACAATCTGGAACCGTCGGTGGACGGGGTCATTTTCACCAAGGAAGTAGAAGACCCAAGGCGTTTTGGCATTGTGGTTACTGATGCTGAGGGGCAGGCTATGAAGCTGGTGGAGAAACCGGAGACCATGGAGCACCGTCAAGCGTTAATTGGCCTCTATTATTTCCGCGAGGGGGCAGATTTGGTTGTTGCCGTCGAGGAGATGTTTGACCGTCAGTTGCGGACGAAAGGGGAATATTACCTGGCCGATGCTGTCCAGTTGATGGTTGACGGGGGGGCCCGCTTTTTGGTTCGAGGCGTAGATGTGTGGGAAGATTGCGGCAAGGTGGACGCTGTTTTGCAAACAAATCGTTATCTCTTAAGACACGGTCGCAATAATGATGACACCGTGTCATTTCCCGGCGCTTTGATTATCCCTCCTTCTTATGTGGCTCCTACGGCCACACTGGAGGAAGCCGTGGTAGGACCATACGCCAGTATTGGTGACCACGCCGTCGTGCGGCGGGCAGTGGTGAGCGATAGCATCTTAGAAGCGGAGGCTGTTGTGGAGAGCGTAATCCTGGAGGCATCTTTGTTAGGGCGACGGGCTCAGGTGAATGGCTCAGCTCAAAGCCTCAATGTCGGCGATGATGCTGCTTTGTCGGCAGCAGACAATGGTGAGGTAACAATGTAGTTGTGTTAATGGAAGACGTCCGGCTTAGCCGGGCGTCATTTTTGAGTACAACGAGTGCATGGAGGTAGTAAAATGATTATTGGTATTCCCAAGGAAATTAAGGACAAAGAATTTCGGGTGGGCATGACTCCGGCCGGCGTGGAAATGCTTGTCCATCATGGGCATCAAGTGTTGGTAGAAAAGGATGCTGGGGCAGGCAGCGGCTTTACTGATGAGGATTACGCGCAGGGTGGCGCAACTGTTATGCCTACAGCCGAGGAAGTGTGGACTAAGGCGAACATGATCATGAAGGTCAAGGAGCCTTTGCCCAGCGAGTATCTGTATCTGCGTTCCGATCTGCTTCTTTTTACTTATTTGCATTTGGCGGCGGCTGAGTCTTTGACGGTGGAGATGAGAAAGAGGGGGGTTACCGGCGTGGCGTACGAGACGGTGGAATTGCCAGACCACTCATTGCCGCTGCTGATCCCCATGAGTGAAGTGGCGGGGCGGATGTCAATACAAATTGCCGCCTTTTACTTGCAGCGGGCTAATGGAGGTCGAGGCAAGCTTCTCGGTGGCGTTCCGGGCGTTCGCCAGTCCGATGTGGTAATTGTTGGCGGTGGGGTGGTAGGCACTAACGCAACAAAAATCGCCTTAGGCATGGGCGCTCACGTGACGGTTATCGACGTCAACACGGATCGGTTGCGTTACTTGGATGACGTTTTGCACGGCAGCTTAACGACTTTGAGCTCTACGCGGCGGTCTATTGCCGATTCTGTGGCGTATGCGGATGTTGTCATTGGGGCTGTGTTGATCAAAGGCGCCCGCGCCCCTCATTTGGTGACCCGGGACATGGTCAGTACGATGAAGACGGGTAGTGTCATTGTGGATGTAGATGTGGATCAGGGCGGTTGTGTGGAGACTAGCCATCCTACCAGCCACACGCAACCTACTTATATAGTTGACGGCGTGCTGCATTACGCTGTGCCAAACATGCCAGGGGCCGTGCCACGAACGTCAACCTATGCTTTGGCTAATGCTACGCTGCCTTATGCTTTGCAGTTAGCCGACAAAGGTTTCGAACAAGCGGTCAAAGAGAACCCAGTATTGGCAAAAGGTGTGAACACGTATAAGGGTGAGGTGACTTACCCGGCTGTAGCGGAAGCATTCAATATGACGTACCGGCCGATAGAGGGTTTGTTGTAGAACTGATATCCTTTCTCTCCATTGTGGTAGGGTGGTAATTCAAGGTAATTTTGCCCTTGAAAATAGGACCTCTCCCCTGGCTAAGCGTAGCGCAGCTTGGGGGAGGGGCCTCCTTCAAAAATAGCCTCCCGGCCCCAATCCTGGGGCTACGTCGCAGCCTACCTGTCGTCTCCCTATGAGTAATCTTCTTTCCCCGGCTCATACACGGGCAGGGTAAAAGTGATGGTTGTCCCCTGGCCAGGGTGACTTTCTGCCCAGATGCGTCCACTGTGGGCTTCTACAGCTATTTTGCAGAACGCAAGCCCTAGTCCGCTCCCGCGGGCGGCTTGCGGTCCAGGCGTAAATTTCTCGAAAAGGCGACCTTGAAGTTCTTTTTTAATGCCAGGGCCGTTATCTTGTATTGAGGTGGCTACGCTTTGGCCGGTAGCTTGGGCCGTTATGTTAACTTGGCCTCCGGGTGGCGTAAACTTGATAGCATTTCCGAGTAAGTTCTGTAAAATACGCTCTAAGAGTCGTTTATCTGCCAGGACCATGGGCAGCGTTGGTGCAACCTGATTTTCCAATGTGATATTGTGTTGCTCTGCAGTGAGCTGCCACTCTTTGACAATGCTCTCAATAACGCTGGCCAGACTCAATGGTTCGGAGGTCATTGGCATTTGGCCTTGCTCTAACTGATTTATGTCCAGAATCGCGTTAATGAGGGTATACATTCTTTGAGCAGATGTTTGTGCCAATTGCGTCATTTCTTGTCCGGGCTGGGTGCCCATAATGTCGGGGTCCTGATTGATGGCTTCTAAAGTGCCCATGATGCCAGTGAGGGGATTGCGCAGGTCATGGACGACCATGTTGGTTAGATCCTCACGCATGGTTGCTAAAGAATGTTCTTCAGTGATATCTCGTAGGACGATGAGACGACCCAGCGAAGAACGGCCCTGTTGTACAGGGAGACTAAGGTAGCGTAGCAATCGCGGTGGCTCTCCTTTGATGGAGAGTTCTCTTCGTAATGAGCCTTCCTGGCCATTTCGCTGGTACGTTATCTCTTCTCTCGCTATTTTTGCTGCGTCGGGGGCAGAGTGGCGTAAAGCGAATAGCATTTCTATTCCGGATCGTCCTACCCAGTCTTGGATTTGGCCGGGGAGGTTCAGCATTTCTATGGCTGCAGGGTTTATTTCTGTTATGATGAAATCATTGTTGACAAACAGAATTCCATCACGGTTGGCGTTGATCATAGCCTGCAGGGTGTAACGTTCGTGGGCAATCGTTTGGAATAATCTGGCTCTTTCCATGGCCAGGCTTAATTGGTCAGCAATGGCGCGCAGTAGGTCCAATTCGGCTTCGGTGTAATGGTGAGGCTGATTGTCATTTAGGTTAAGGACACCAGTTACTTTCCCGGCCGTTTGTAGCGGTAGACTTACTTGTGTAGCAATATGATAGGAGGCGGCTCTCGCTGCCAATTCTGGTGGCATCTCCTTCTTGATATCACCGATAGCGATAACGCGGTTTTCGGCTGCGGCTTGACCTGTGATGCCTTCCCCCCAATTATGCCAATAAAACTCTGTTTTCATTTCCTGTGGCAAGCCAATGCCGATCTCCATGAGGAGTTCGTCGTTCTCTTCTCGTTTGCGATAAATCGCGCCGATTGGCATGTTCGTGGCTGCTAAGGCTTGTTTTAAACCGGTGTTCATAACAGTCATTAGATCACTTGATTGATTAATGGCAGTAATGATTGTATTTAACGCAGCTTGTTGCGTTGCCCTTCTCCTTGTTTCCTGGTAAAGTGTTGCGTTCTCCATGGCTAAAGCAATAGAGTCGGCGATGGATTCGGCTAAGAGAACATCCTCTTTTTGGAAAGCGGCTATCTGTTCACTTTCTAAGTTGAGAATGGCGAGGAGCTTTCTGTTGCTTGCCGGCCTATGTTCCCAGATGGGGATCGCCAGTTCGCTGCGCAAGCGTGGATTGGTAGATATGTAGTCTGGATCGGAACTGACGTCTGGCACATTTTGCGTTTTTCCACTCCGGAAAACCCGGCCTGTAACACCTTTGTCCAGAGGAATACTCCATCCATGTTTGGTACTCAAGAGGCCGGCAAAGGCGCGTATGACGAATTTCTCTTCATTGAGGTCCGGGATGATTATAGCTACACTTGGCCACCCTGTTAGTTGGGCGATAGCCCGGACGGCTGCCTTTAAGACAGCATCAATGTCTAATTGGCGGGTCAGGGTGTGGAGGATTTCGTAAAGCAGTGCCTGGCGGGTCGTTATTTGGTGTTCAGCTTCCAATATCTGGGCGTTGTGGAGCAAAACGGAAAGATAATCGCTTGTTTGGATTAGCAACTGGCGGTGAAATGTTGTGAAATGTCCTTGCTCTCTGTGCCCCAGGACGATGAGGCCGATCAAAAAGGAACTACTATAAATTGGAATGACCATGGCCGAGTGATAGGTGTTGGATAAGCCTGTGAACATGCTACGCCAGGGTTCTTCACTCGTTTCCTGGACCAGAAGCGGCTGTTGCTGATCTCGTATTCTCTCCAGTGCTTCCTGGCTTAACTCAGGGTACCGGGCAAGAAAGGCTTCAGGAAAACAATACTGCTGCTCTATGTTCCCGTCTAGGTTATACAGCAGGAGTTGTCCGGCCTCGGCGTTGGTGGTTGTGACAATGGCCGCCAACGTTTTTAGTAAGCTTTGCTTTGGCGTCACGCTTGGAGTTGCAGCTCCGGCAATGATGACTTGTTTCTCGGCTAAGGCCTCGCGCTCTGCTAAGTCTGCTTCTACCTTCTTCTGTTTGGTGATCTCGTTGAGCGTGATGATACTACCTAAAGGCTGTCCCTTGTTATTATGTAAAGGAGTGCTGCTGGCTGTGTAAAAGTGTCCTTTGATCGCTATTTCCTTGAGTGTTATTGCCAATGGATGGGGCAGCCAGGAGATGGCCGAGATTGGTCTCCCTATCAGTTTGCCTCGTGGTTCTCCGGCTAAATGTACTGCAGCCGGGTTAAGGTCTATGATGCGGTTATGAATGTCGACGACAATGATGACCGTTGTGATCAGGTCAACGATAGTGTGGCGGGCGATAGGGATAATGTCGACTAAGTGGAAGCTGAAGATGCCAATAAACAGAAGTATGTTGGCAATGATAAAGGTGAGCGGTGTAATATCCAGGCCGGCTAATGGTATCACTTTTGCTAAATAAATGATATTGCCGATGACAGGGGCAAGGACGCCGATGATGAGTATCGTAGCCTGGTATCGATAGAGGTCTGCTGCACGCCACAACCATTGTATGAGGACGATGATGCCTCCCAACAGACAGGCGTAAGAGAAAAGCGTGTGTATCCAGAACCAGGTTCCGTAATTGGCCTGAAAGAGTGGTAAGGGTGCATTGTGGTTCAGGGTGATCTGTCTCCAAATGAGGTGGTGATATTCGTTGGTGAAGGCAAGGAGGATGGTGATGGTAGGAACGATGCTCAACAATAATAAATTTCGCCTATTGAACCACTTAGTGTGGTGGCTGTAGCTGGCGGCGAAAACGAACCAGAAAACAGGTATTGTTGCGATGCCCAGATACTCCACCTTGTTCCAGAAAATTGTGCCGGCGAGAGAGAACGTGAGGAGCTCAGCGGCATAGGTCAGCGCCCACCACATCATGGTCGCTAAAAGCCCGGCGAACGCTTTCAATGTTATCGTGGTCGCCCTCTGTAACGTATAGACTAGTAGAACCGCGGTTATGACTGCTCCGATGAGCAATATAAAGACGAATGGCATACCGTGAATGACTCCCTTGAAAATAGAACGCTGATCGACGCTGATGCACGCCGATCTAAATTTTCATCCGCTGTGGTGCGCCGCAGGCTCATGCCGACTCCAGCCCCCCGGCCCTCAATCCTGGGGGCGTGTCGCTTAGCTGTAGGGCAGGTTGGCCGCGACGTAGCCCCAGGCCCCATCGAAGACGTGATTCGCACCTGTTTGCATGACCACTCTCCAATTTGACATAGCAGCCTACCTGCCGTTGACTATTCTCAGATAATATGTCTAACCACAAATTACACAGATTATACAGATTATACTAATTTTTGGTCTAATTTTCTCCCACGATTCTGTGCTTTTCTTGGCTATTTTCGAAGCCGGTACCCCGTCTGCGAGTCAACGGCGATCTGCGTGTATCGGCGTTATCTGTGTCCTATTTTCGAAGAAAATACACTCTCCACCCTTGTGGTTGCTCTGCCAGCGCTCTGCAGGACAAGCGCAAGGCTATGTCTCTAGCGCAAACTATTGAGCGAATCTCCTTTTTTAGGCCGTCAGTGTTTCCTGCTATGCCAATGTTTGAGTGATTTTGCAAGAACAAGTATACTGGTTTCTTAGTGTAGAGTGTAGGGGCCATTTGTCCTATTTTCGCGAATAAAGGGTGAAAGTTTATTGACTGAACAGCAGAAAAAAGCACCTTGGCAACGATATTTCCCTTTCCTCATCCTGCTGGTAATGTTGGTTGCAGCCGCTTTTCGTTTCTATGGCCTGGCATGGGGATACCCTTACGATTTCCATGGCGACGAGAACTTTGTGATCAATATGACCCAACAGATGCACCAGCGGGTATTGGCAGGCCAGGTACCGAATCCGGCGGTATCAACTTATGGTTCGCTGCCGTTCTATGTTCTCTGGTTGCTCTGGTTGCTGGCCAACACCATTTTGCGCTGGGCTGGCCATCCATTCGGGATTGACACAGCGCCCATGTTGCTGGTCGGCCGGTTGATTTCTGCGACTTTCGGCACGCTGACCGTTTACGGGGTTTACCTTTTGGGCCGGCGGCTGTGGAATCGGGCTGTGGGACTGTGGGCAGCCATTTTCTTGGCTGTGACAGTGTCGGCGCTGAGGGAAAGCCATTTTTATGCCGTGGACACTATGATGGTGGGGTGGGTGGTCTTTGCGCTTTACACGGCGGCAGGTATTCTGCTCTATGGCCGGCGGCGGGACTATGTTTTAACCGGATTGCTCGCCGGCTTGGCGCTGTCCACCAAAGCCGCAGGGTTGCCATTGTTGCTGCCCCTGTTTGTTGCCCATCTCATGCGTTCCGAGGCCTGGCAATGGCGTCCTTGGCAGTTGCACTGGCGACGGCTGTGGACGCGGAATTTCTCCTGGATGGCTGGATTGGCAATCATTACCTTTTTGGCGATTGACCCCTGGCCTATTTTGCAGGCGGGCAGTTACTGGCGGCATAATGCCAATTATGCCATTGCAACTCAGTTCGACGTGGTTCGCGGGGCTTACCGGCCTTTTTACACCATGCACTTTTCCTATACGCGGCCGTTCATCTACCAGTTGGTGAACCCGCTCTTCTGGAGCCTGGGGCCGGTGCTGGAAATCGTTGGCTTGCTAGGCATCGGCTATTCCCTCTACCGAGTCTGGGAGGGCGACCAGAAGGATTTGCTCGTCTTGGCCTGGCTGGTGCCGTATGGCCTCATTGTTGGCTCTTGGTATGCTAAGTTCGTGCGCTATGTGCTGCCGCTGCTGCCTTTTTTCGCCTTGCTGGCTGCCCGCTGGCTGGTTCTGCTCTGGCAAAGCCGCGTGCGTTGGCGACAAGCCTTGGGAGGCATTCTGATTGCTGTGACGTTCTTAGCGACGACTTTTTACGCTTTAGCGTACATGAACATCTATCGCCAGCCGGATACGCGCTTGCGGGCTTTGGCTTACTTGCGGCGACTCCCGGCCGGCACTACCGTTCTGGTGGAGCGGGATTCGACGCTGAAGTTCAACCAGCTTAATGGCCGCTATGGCCTGAAGCAACTACACGTGAAGGTGTTGGACCATTACGGACAAGTGGCGCAAACTGATGCCGCCTTTTTTAACCCCACCCCGCCGAAACCGGCTGAGGTGCGAGCGCAACTTTATGGTGCTCTGGATGGTGTGGATTACATGGTGTTGAGCGATACCTGGATGGGACGCTACCTGAAGTTGCCGGACTTGTTTCCGGCCGAGTATGAGTTCTACTCCCGGCTACAAGAGGGCCAATTGAACTTCAGGCTGGTCAAGACATTCAAAGTATACCCGGCCTGTTGTGGTGTGACCATTGACGACGACGCTGCCGAGTTGACATTTCACCTGTTTGACCACCCGCATGTTTACATTTTTCGGCGGCTGCCGTAGACAGCGGTATTTTTGCGGTTTTCTGCCTGATATTGGATGCGTAGCTGTAGAGAAGGTTGAGCATTTCGCAATACGCAACACGCAACACGCAACACGCAATACGCAATACGCAACACGCAATACCGTAGTACCCTGTTTTCTTTTTTCGTTTGCTTTAGTCTGGGTTCTATATATTGGGACCTTGATCATAACCGGAGGGAAATAACTTAGATGGCAAAAGAGAAAATCACCCGGAGGGGATTTCTGGTCCGGGCTCTCGGCGGCGTGATCGCCGCTGTAGGTGGATATTTCGCCGGCAAATATGAATGGCTGCGCAGGCGAGGGCAAAGTGTTGTGCGCCCGACGACTAAGGGGCCGGGGCCGTTCTTCACGGCGCACGAATTCCGTACCCTCTCCCGACTGACGGCGCTGATCGTGCCTGATGAGACGGGCAGCCCCGGAGCTGCTGAACTTAACGCAGCGGCGACTATTGAACGGCGCATTGTGGACCACAAAAGCATGGAGCGGCGTTACCGGCAAGGATTGCGTTGGTTGGATCAGGCTTCGGCGCGTACCTTTGGCTCAAAAAGGCGGTTTCTGGATTTGAGCGAGGCGCAACAACAATTACTCTTAGAGCAGGCGAACGCTGAGCTTGCCCGCCGTCTGGACCCGGCCGTAAGTGTCATGGAGCGAGCGTGGCGCAAATGGGACATCTTGTACAACGACCTCTTCGGGTTAGGCAGCGGCGTGACTTTCTTTGCCTTGGTACGGGATGATACTTTTGAGGCGGTTTATGGCGACCCACGTAGTTGGGCGGCGCTGGGCTATGATGGCCCGCCGCAGCCTCGTGGCTATTGGGATGGTTTTCATGGCCAGTGGAATATCATTGATGATTGTCCCCCTGTGAAACGGGTCGATTTCCCTTACCGGCCGGAGAAAGGGTAGCGGAATGGGCTTATCATCTTTCTTCTTCAAGAAACAGCAAGAGCCGGTAGATGTTTGCATTGTTGGGGCCGGGGCTGGAGGTTCTGCTGTGGCTAAGGTCTTGGCCGAAGCCGGGCTCCACGTTGTCATGCTGGAGGCGGGCCGGAGGTTCAATCCCGGCGATTATACGACCTGGCGTCCTGACTTTGAAGTGACGGGGCCTCATGTTTTCGACCCACCGGACCCCGCGCGCGATCGCTACACCTGGGGCAGCAAACGTTGGTTCAATTACACTCGTGTCAAAGGGGTGGGCGGTTCAACGTTGGCTTTCGTAGGGGTCATACCCCGGCTACATCCTTCCGATTTCGGGCTACGTCGCCGGGAAGGGATAGCGGTGGATTGGCCTCTCACTTACGACGACCTGGAACCGTATTATACGCAGGTCGAGCAGGTGATCGGCGCTTCTGGTACCGATAAAGGCAATCCTTTTGCTCCACCTCGCAGTAATCCTTTTCCCACGCCGCCGCACCCCTGGAATTGCGGTAGTAAAGTCCTGAAGCGAGGGGCGGATAAGCTTGGCTGGCACCTTGTGCCTTCGCCCGTTGCGATGCCTTCCAAGCCGTGGCGCGATCGTCCCGCTGCTATTGGTTGTGGCACCTGTCGCTTAGGCTGTCTTATCCGGGCTAAAGGAAGTGCTGATGTGACTTTTATCCCGGCAGCGGAGGCAACTGGTAATTTGACACTGATCAGCAATGCCATGGTTCGGAAAATCAATGTCGATCCGGCCGGGAGAGCTCGCAGCGTAGTATATTTCGACAAAGATGGGCAGGAGCAAGAACAGCCGGCACGATTGATCATCTTGGCCGGAAACGCAATTGAAACTCCCCGGCTGCTTTTGCTTTCCAAGTCGAGTCGTTTTCCCCACGGCTTAGCTAATAGCTCTGGTGTGGTGGGACGCTATTTCATGGAGCATATCGCCGTTTTCAGTTGGGCCTATTTTGAACAGCGCTTAGATGCTTACAAAGGAATTCCCGCCGGTGGCGTGGTGCACGATTTTTATGAGACAAATCCCGCGAATGACTTTGTGCGTGGTTATGCTTTGGAAGTCAATAACGGTTGGTTGTGGCCTATCTCTACGGCGCGGCGGCTGCCTGGGTGGGGCACTGCCCATAAAAAACGGATGCAGCAGGTATTCGGTCACCTGGTAGGGTTGGGGAGCGTTGGCGAGCAGTTGCCGGACCGCCGCAACCGCATTGAGCTGGACCGACGGGTGGTGGATATTTATGGTTTGCCGGTGCCGCGCATTACCAACGAGCCGCGGGAAAACGACCGGCGGCTCATTGTCGACATTCAAGAGAAAATGCGGCAGCTTTGGGAAGCCGCTGGTGCCGCCGAGTTGATCATCGAGCCGACTTACGTGCCCGGCGGCAGCAGCCATTATATGGGCGGTTGTCGCATGGGAGATGACCCGGCAACGTCGGTGGTGAACCGCTGGCAACAGGCCCACGATGTGCCGAACCTGTTCATTGCTGATGGAAGCGTTTTCCCCACCGGCGGTTCAGTGAATCCGGCGCTTACCATTCAGGCTTTGGCATTGCGAGCCGGCGAGCACATCGTCGCCGAGGCCAAGCGGGGGAACTTGTGAAGGAATACCTGCCATGAACAGCGGTGAGAGAAGCGCTTGGAGTCAGTTGAACGCGGCCTGGGCGAAATGGCAAGCCCACGAAGCACGTGGGCTTACGGCGTTGTTTGCTTTTTTCTCCGTCCTGGCATTGCTTCCTGTCTGGCTGACACGTTATCCGCCGGTGACTGACCTGCCGAATCACTTGCTTGGGGCTTTTGCCGTCGTGCACTTACATGACCCGGCTTACGATTTTGCCCGCCACTTCACGGTGAATTTAACACCGCGCAGTGGCATCTTAGGCCATTATCTGATGATCGTCCTGCTGCGCGCTGGCCTTTCTCCTCTGCTGACCGAAAAAATCTACTTGTCGCTGATCCTCTTGATCGCGCCGTGGGGCATGTGGTGGCTCTTAGTACAACTACGCGGCCGCCGGGATGGCACATTGTTGGCGCTGTTTACGCTCTTTCTGGGTTATAACTGGTGTTTCAACATGGGTTTTGCCAGCTTTGCTCTCAGTGTGGGTTTATTTACTTTCGGCCTGGCCGCCTGGTGGCGCTATCGGCGAGCGTTCTGGGCGGAGAAAATCGCTTGGCACCCGGTCGTCTGGGCAGGCCTGGTAACCGCACTCTTAGCCATAGCCGCCTATTTAGCTCATTTGCAGGGCGCCGGCACGCTTTTAGCCGCGGTGGGTCTGCTCTCGTTAGCCGATTGGCGCCGGCCCGAACGTGTGCTACTGCTCTGGCTGCCTTTCCTACCGCTGATCCTGTTTGTCTTCTGGCTGGGGCGCAGCGGCCAGGGCAGCGCTGGTGCCATCGTGGGGACGCCATTCATCGTTTGGGCACCGCTGAGCCGTAAATTCAGCGAATTCATTCTGGCCATCGATTTGCTCTCTTTTTCACCACGCCGCGAAGGGATGCTCCTCGTTTTACCGTTACTGCTCTATTTGATTTTGCTGGAGAGAGGTTTACGCTACCGGGGCGTGACCCGCTGGCTGTGGCCGGCGCTATTCGCCGTAATTGCTTATTTCCTGTTGCCCATCGGTCTTTGGGTGCCTTTCTATATTTACCAACGGATGTACCTTTTTGCGCTTTGGCTGGGGCTGCCGCTGCTGTGGATTCCCCGCTCCAAACAAGGCCGGGTGGTCGTGACGGCTGTTTTACTCACTTGTGCGCTCCTCTTTTACGGCAACACTGGCCACGATTACGCTGTGGCTAATGTTGGTTTGCAACAGTACGCTGAGGCGTGGGAAAAGCTGCCCGGCGGCCTGACTATTTTGCCGTTTAATAACTATCGGCAAGGGCGTATCGCTCCGGGAACGCACTTTTGGGCTTATTACACCATGGAGAAAGGAGGCTACTCGCCTTACTTGTTCAGCGAGTCCTACCACCCGGTCCGCTACCGGCCGGAGAGCATCCTGCCCTGGCCGATGGCTTACGAGGGTGGCTTCTTGTACGAGCATGCCCGCGCTCGCTCTACGATTTGGGTGCGCCCGGACGATCCTTTGATGCGAGAAAAGGTGTTGCCGAAAATGGCGGCTTACGGCTATCGTCCGGCGGGGAATGTGGGCCCCTACCGTCGCTTTGAGCTGGCGGTCTGGCCTCCGCCGCGTCCGGCTGCAGCGGAACCGCATTTGACCCCGCAGGTGATCGCTGCTTATGATGCTGTTTTTGAATATGGCTGGCCCCGGAAAGCGTTAGACAGGGAAATCCGCCGCTGGTTCGAGCCGGTCGTTGACGAGAAATGGATTCGCATTTACACCAAAAAACCATGGACAGGAGAGATTTTGCATGATAAGGCTTGCGGTCGCTACCGATGATAGGGAAACGGTGCGTTTCGGTCATTTTGGCGACGCCGAACACTATTTGATTTTCGACGTGGATGATGCCGGTGTAGCGCACCTTGTTGAGGAGCGGGAGAATGATTTTACGGACGAAAAGTTAGGTTTGAAAACACACAATCAGCCGCAGAAGGCATTGATGATGTTGGATTTCCTCGGTGATTGTCGGGCTTTCGTTGGCCATTCCATGGGCGATAAGAACAAGATGATTTTGCAGGCCGGTGGTGTTTTGCCCGTAGCGCTACGACGGCGAGATGTGCCTGTTGAGGAGGCCATTGCGGCAGCTTTGCAGGCGCTCAATACTGGGGGTGAAAGTTGAAAGAACGGCCTCTGTTGCTTTTGCTGAACCCTCCTTCGCCGCCCGGCGTCGTAGCGAACCGGGAAGGCTCGGGAGGGATGGGTGTTGTCAGCCAAGATGGGTTTTACTACCCACCGCAGACCATCGCTTATGCCGCGGCGCTGTTCCGGTGGGCGAAATGGTATATCCGGGTCGTGGACGCTGTGGCATATAAAATGGACGCAGCGGCAACGCTGCGCTCGGTAACCGCTGCCAAGCCGGATGTGGTGGCTATTTTCACGGCGGCGCCGTTTGTAGAAGCAGACTTTGCCTGGGCTCGCGATCTGGAATTCCCTTATTTCTTCTTCGGTCCGGCGTTAGCTTATTTGTTGCCAAAATTGACTGACTTGCCGCAACGGCCTCCTTTGCTGTTGGGAGACCCTCTTGCCGGCATTGTCCCGGCGGCGGAAGCGCTTCTTGGGGGAAGCAAAGCCCCGGGGCTCTGGTGGCCGGTGCAATCGCAGCCGCCAGAACCGTTGTCTCAGCGCTCCCTGGCGTCGCTGCCTCGGCCGGCGTGGAAGTATATGCCGACATCACGCTATCGTTTTCTATCTTTATATGCTGGCCGGGGATGCGATGATCATTGCCGCTGGTGTCCTTATCGCTTGGGTCAGGGATGTCGCCATGACCAACGGCCGCCGGAAGCGGTCGCTGCGGAGCTCTCATGGCTTTTCCAGACTTTTCATAAGGAGCGTCACATTTTCCGGGATGCTGTTTTTGCTGCCGACCGTGATTGGGTATTCCACTTTTTGGAGGAGCTCTCCTCCTATCCGCCGGTGCCGTGGGAGTGCGAGTCGCGGCCGGAACACTTCACACCGAAGTTGTTGGTGCGCATGCATGCTCTGGGCTGCCAACAGGTGAAATTCGGCCTGGAAAGTGCCTCCGGGGAACTATTGGCTCGCTGGGGGCGGCTTTCTTCCCCCGATGAAATTGACCTTTACCTGGAAAAGGTGCGGATGGATGTACTGACTTGCCGCCAGTTGCGAATGCCTTGCCGGCTCTTCGTTATGACTGGTTTGCCGGGCGAGACAGAGGATGATTTAGCAAAGACGGATGCCTTTTTAGAAATATTGGCGGCTCCTTATATCAGCGTGAAGCGGTTCCATCGTTACCCTGGCGTGGAGCCGTTGCCGGGCGAGGTGCTACCGCCGGAGCGTTTGGTTTATTGGGAGAAGCGGTTAGCCGGTCGGGCTCAGCCATTTCCGGTTGTGAGCCGGGGGCGTCGCTGGAGCGACCGGCTGCGGCGACGCTATTCGCGTTTGCGGGTTAGGTTGGGCTTATGAGCGTGGCGGTAGTCAGCGGTGCCAACGGTTTTTTGGGCGCCCACCTGGTGCGGGCGTTGCTGGCGGCACATGTCTCTGTGCGGGCGCTGGTGCGGTCCGATAGCAATGTTGCTAACCTGGAGGGCCTGTCCCTGGAGGTGCAACGTGGTGATTTGACTGACGATGTGTTTCTAAGGGCTGTGTTCGCCGACGCGACTTTTTTCTTTCACCTGGCCGCGCTTTACACCCAGGATCCGAGCTGCCGCCGGGAGATGTATCAAGTCAACGTGGATTGGACGCGGCAGATTTTGAGGGTGGCGGCCGAGGCTGGTTGCCGTCGAATTGTGCACACCAGCACTATTGGCGTCATCGGCCAGCCGGAGCATGGCCTGGCAGATGAGACGACTCCGTACAACTTGGGCGACCGGGCCAGCGATTATGTGCGCTCGAAGCGTTTAGGCGAGCTAGCGGCACTGGAGCTGGCGGCTGCCGGGGCACCCATCGTGGTGGTGAATCCATGTGCGCCGGTGGGTGCTTACGATCGTGTTCCTACGGCTACGGGCCGGCGCATTGTGCAAGTGCTGGCCGGCAAGGTGCCCTCGTATCCGCCTGGCGGGATTAACTTTGTTCCGGCGAAAGATGTGGCTGCCGGGATGATCTTGGCCGTAGAGCGGGGAAAGCTGGGGGAGCGTTACATTTTAGGCCACCGGGATGGCAACTTAGATTTGCCCGCATTTTTAGATGTCATGGGAGAAGTGAGTGGCGTCCATTTGCGCCCACCGGGCAGCGGTTGGCGAGGCCGTATGCGGCGTTTGTTTGGCAGTGACAAGGCTCCCGTGATGATGGGATCGACTCCGGTGCGGTTGACGGCTAACCCGGCTAAAGCAATTCGTGAGTTGGGCATGCCGCAGTCCGATTTGCGCACTGCTTTCGCCGAGGCGGTGGCGTGGTTTCGGTGATTCGACCAACCGCCCGCCGAATAAATTGGTGGCGCTCAAAAG
>WFQT01000124.1 GCA_015486895.1 Anaerolineae bacterium | reverse complement strand
ATGTAATCATCTTCCTTTGGCGAATCTCCCATTAATTGACACCGTCTCTCTTTATGTAATATATGCGCCCTTGCACGGCGACAAAACGAAGAGATTATAACACTACGGGGCACCGGTGACAAAGGCGTGGTGTTGAGTACCTTACCAGTGAAATTCTTGTACGTGGTGCAAGAGAATAAACCACAATATACGCGGATTTCACCGATTACAATGGATTCCACCGATTACACAGATTAGATAAAGCAAAAATCCGTGTAATCAGTGGCTGGCCTTTTTGGTTCTGGCTCGACTAAGTTAAGGCTTTCGAAGAAAATACAACTCCCGTTTATTTCCAGTATAGAGCGTTGTTAGCCTGTTGTTATTCCTTATTGTAGCTCTGGCTGCAAAAGTCCATAGCCTTCCCCGCGCCGTCGATAGAGGACGTTGATATTTTCCGTATTGAAGTTGTAGAAAACGAAGAAATCATGGCCTAAAAGCTCCATCTGCTCAATGGCTTCCCGTTCGTCCATGGGTATCATTGGGAAGTGCTTCACTCGTAAGATTGGTAGCTCTTCTCCTTCTTCCTCTTCTATCATTTCCGTAGTTTCTATGGGGGGCTGCACTTTGGTGCGAGGTTTTTTCCTTTCCCAGTATTTCCCTTTGTAGCGATCAATGCGGCGCTGCATTTTGTCCAGAACTCTGTCAAAAATAACATAGAAGTCTGAACCTCGTTCTTCTACCCGTAAGAGTTTGCCGTTTTGCAAGCGCAATGTCATCTGTAAGATTTTGCTATCTGCCGCGCTACGGGTGGCTTCACTGCGCAATTCCAAGCGAGCTTCGCTAATTTGTGGAAGGTGACGTTCCAGCTTCGGTGTTTTTTTCTGAATGTAAGTTTCCAGCGGTTCCGTCATCTTAGCATTCTGGCTCTTGATAGTGATTTTCATTGTTTTATCCCTTTCTATTCATGGTATTGTGTAGCTGTGCCAAGCTGTGGAGTGATACCTGGAAAGTGGGGCGATCCTTTACAGATGTGTAGTCATTGGCGTTTTGAGTCGCATGGCTAACCTCTTTCTGTAAGCGTTTCTGCCTACTACACCGTGGGTGCCAGGCTGTGTAGCAATTCTATTGTAGCCCGCACAGTTGGATTTGTCAATCCGGCTTTGGGATCTGGTTATGGTATGGCTGGGCGCTGACGTTCTTGTTTTGACTATAGGAGTCCACAGCATTATGGGGTAAATGTGGTTTACGTCGGGCGCGAGCTAAGGTAAAGCCCCACACAGATGAAGCACCTTTCTCCTTGAGCGCTTGCGCACAAGCTCGTAGCGTTGCCCCGGTGGTAGTAACGTCATCGATAAGCAAAAATCGCTTCCCAGCGACGAGCTCTGGCTTTTTAACGATAAAAGCGTTTGCGACGTTTGCCCATCGCTGGCTGGCGTTGAGAGTCACTTGTGGTAATGTATGGCGGTGACGCACCAGGGCATCATTAACTATAGGTACCCCTGTCGCCCGGCTAATAATCTGTGCCAGTAAGGCGGATTGGTTATAGCCGCGCATTTTCTGGCGCTCAACGTGCAAAGGAACGGGGATCAAATACTGAGCCCGAAGCTGCCGGCCATTTATGTAATCCACCATAATATTACCCAACGGTTCACCCAATTGGGGTAAATTCCGGTATTTCAAGGCGTGGATGGCAAAACGGATAGAGCCGCCAAAGAAGACAACAGAACGAACTGCATCCAGCGGTGAAGTTGTCTTGCGGCAGATATGACAAAGCCCCGGGTGTGTTAATGGCTGTCCGCAGCGCGCACATACCGGCGGCTTGATAAAGTGTAGGTCCGTCTGGCAGTCGTCACAGTAATAGCTACCGATGCGACCGCAAGATACGCACCGGGGTGGATAAATTAAGTCCAGCAGTGCGTGCCAAGCTGCCTCGCTGCCGCTGTGTAATGTTGTCAGGAAGGAAGGGGGCTGGCCGGAGAGACGAACAACGGGGGACATGGGCAGCCTATGTCATTTTGCCGGAAGCCATGTTTGTAACATTTGGGCAATGAAAAGGCGAATATCATCACCGGCAATGAGAAAAATGGCAATGACGACCAAGCTGATTAGGATGAGCATCAAGGCATATTCTAAGAAACTCTGGCCGAACTCATGAAATTTGCTTGGTTGATGCTGATTTGTTGTTTTCATAGTTCCTTTTTGCTGTCTTCTTGATATGTAAGGGCACATTCTGACGGTCACCTTGCGGGATAAGTGCAAGGCTATACTCATAGGCTAAGAGCGCCAAAAGCGCAAAGATTGGTTTTGAGCTCCGGCCTGTCAAAGTCAGGCATTGGATGGGTTATCTGTATCATCCAGCCGGATCCAGCCCCGGCGTAGCGCTGTAACCGCAGCCTGGGTGCGGTCGTTCACCGATAACTTACGTAGAATGGAACTCATGTGGTTCTTGACTGTCTGACGGCTGATGTGGAGTTTGTGGGCCGTTTCTTTGTTACTATAACCGGCGGTGATATAGCGCAAAATTTCCATCTCTCGCGCTGAGAGCGGCTTGTAGACACGATCGAATTCTTCGAATTTGTCTATTTTCTCGAATTCCTGAATTAGCCATCGGGCTGCCTGCGGTTCGTCCATGACGCGATCTCCAATGACGTAATGTCCGGCAGCTACTGCCCTGATAGCACTAATAAGCTCGTCAGCGTCTACGTCTTTCGAGAAATAGGCCATCGCACCGGCACGGATGGTATGAAAGAATTGTTCACGGTCATCATAGGCCGTCACAACGACGATACCAATATTGTCGAATTTGCGGTGGATTTCCCGCGTTGCTTCCAGGCCATTCATCTCCGGTAGGTTTATGTCCATGATCATGACATCCGGATGCAGGGTTTCGGCTAGTTCAATCGCTTCTTTGCCAGTTCTGGCCTGAGCGATGACTTTCAGGCCTTCTTCTGTTTCTAAAACCCGACTTAGGCCATGCCCGAAAAGGGGATGGTCTTCAACAATGACAATACGAATGCTTTTGCTGTCGTTCATGTCCCTGTCCTTGTGGAATGTGTCATTACATTTACCGGGGGAAGTATGATGGAAATTGATAGTCCACTTTGCGATGATATTTCTGTTTCGATTGTACTGCCTAATAATTTCAATGGTCGCGTAATGTCGGCAATGGTCAGGAGCAGGTCATCTTCACTGCCATCCAGGATGTCTCTTTTCTGCCGTATGATGATGAGGGGTTGCTCATTGTCGGCTTGTAAGGTAATATAGAGGGTCGATTGCCACTCTTGTAAAGACTTTGATATGCGGTGCAAGGCCCGATAGATCATCCTTTCCAAGGAGGTAGGGAAACGTGGAAAGTCTCCGTTGATCTGGATTTGTTCCTGATGTTCGTTGATTGAGTTTTTTGTATGGGCCAAGTAGGCAGCCAGGCCTAATTGGTCCAGGAGAGGCGGCGTGCGCAGATCATCGACGGTGCTTTGTAGCTGTTGTAATGAGATGGAGATTTCGCCAGTCAGTGCTTGCAACGAGGCGACGACCAATTCTGCGTCTATGCCTGCTTCGATGAGGGGAAGAGCGCTCTTCAGTTCTTGCCGGGCATTGGCCAGCGTGTGGCCGATTTCCTGTTCCAGGAAATCAGCTAAGGCGTGTAATTGATACTCGTAATGAACAACAGTCTGAAGCAGTAACAGATTATCAATGTGGTTGCCCGTTGTTTGTTGGTCCATGAATTGTCCCCCGGCGATCTTGCCTGTTCTCTCTATTTTCTGCTAAGCGTAAATGATGCCCATAGTTTAGGTTTTCTATAAAGGGGCTTGAACAGCTACCCTATCGAATAAAGTACTGGAGTCTGTCGAAAATGACGTTTTAGGCTCGAACTATCTTTACCACAGATTGTACGGATTAACACGGATTTTCCTTTGCTTTTCGATCCAAATCTGTGTAATTCTGTGTTTTCCTATGGTTAAAATAAAAACGCCAGAGTCGAATAAAGTATAGCACACTTAGCAGCCTCCCGCAAGCAGTTTTTATCAGTCTTTCGGCGACGTGGTTCATATTATCTATGGCACACCACAGCGGCTGAAAAGAGAACGTTCCTGCGCAGGCAGGTTTCACAATTGTTGCCGCGATTTCAATCGCCGGTTTAAGACTGAGTTGTCACGGCAATTTTGCAAATCATGTCGGGTCAGGTAGAATTGCGGTGGATGTGTTTCTAATACATCGCATAGAAAGGAATGTCAGCGTTGACATATCAGGAAGCTTTAGATTACATTCACCAGTTTGTCCATTACGGTCGCCGCTACCAGGAGCGGCGGCGGGACATTGGGCTAGATCGGATGCGTCGGCTGTTAGCATTAGTTGGGGACCCCCACAAGGCTCTGCATGCAGTGCACATTGCCGGCAGTAAAGGGAAAGGTTCTACGGCGGCTATGGTGGAGGCGATCTTGCGAGCTGCCGGCTATAAAACAGGGCTGTACACGTCGCCACATTTGCATACTTTTCGGGAACGAATACGGATTAACGGCGATTTCATTTCCCGAGAGGAAGTAGTGCAGTTGGTGGAGAGACTGCGCCCGGCTATTGAAACCATTGGTGATCCATCGACATTCGAGGTTATCACGGCTATGGCCTTCTTACATTTCGCTCAGCAGGACATTGACTGGGCTGTGCTAGAAGTGGGCCTGGGTGGGCGGATAGATGCCACCAATGTTGTGCAACCGGACATTTGTGCTATCACGCCCTTGAGCTATGAGCATACCGATTTGTTGGGGCATACGCTCTCTCTCATTGCCTGGCAGAAAGCAGGGATCATCAAACGAGGAGTGCCTGTGGTCATTGCTCCTCAGGTAGAGGAAGCCCGTCGTGTGCTATTAGATGTCGCTGCCAATACCGGCGTTGGGCTGATTGAAGTGCCCAAAAAGTGGCAAGTGGAACCGGTGGATCATCAGTTCGACGGCCAAACTTTCCGGGCCTGGCCATCGGATGCTACTAACCAGGTGGTTACTTATCGGCTAAGTTTATTGGGCGAACATCAATTGATCAACGCAGCCACCGTGCTAGCGGTTGTGGAGCAATTACGTGAGCAAGGTGCTGTCATTTCGGAAGAGGCAGTGCGGATCGGCTTGCGCACCGCTCGCTGGCCTGGCCGGTTGGAAATTCTCAATCAGCGCCCGGCGCTTGTGGTGGATAGCGCTCATAATAAGGACTCAGCCCGGAAACTGTATCGCGCTTTGCGCGGGTGGTTTCCGGATCACCGCAAGTTCACGCTAATTTTCGGGGCCTCACGGGATAAAGACATCGACGGCATGTTGGAAGTGCTGACGCCGTTGGCCGATCGGATACTGGTGACCCAATCATATCACCCACGAGCGGCTGCCGCCGAGGAGCTTTTGGCTCGGGTGCCAGAGGCAGCCCGTAGTCGAACAGAGGTCCATAAGGAAATTGCCGACGCCTTGGAATTCGCTTGGAGAAATGCAGGACCAGATGATCTAATTTTCGTGACCGGATCTATTTTTGTGGTAGCCGGTGTGCGCGAGACGTGGGCCCGCTGGCCGGAATCGCAGTTACCATTGAGTGATTGGGCCTATCAAGCGGAGCCTATCGGCACACCGTGGCGGGAGGAACCAGTGTGGCCGTCAGAGGCAAGGGCATTAGCCTAAATAGAATGTCAGGTGAGAAGCAGTTATAAAAGGTAGGTAGATGAGGATAACAGGTAATACCTTTGAAGATGGCCATTCTTTGTTGGAGGCTGTCTCTTCATTGAAAGAGGAATCTTTCTTTGCTGGAGTGGAGCAACTCAGTGCTGAGGAAAACAGTGTTGAGGAGACCATTGAGCTGCCGGTGCTTCCGCTGCGTGATAATGTTATTTTCCCGCTTATGGTGGTGCCCATTTTCTTAGGCCGAGAGTGTTCTCTACGTGCGCTGGAAGCGGCACAGGAAGCAGGCCTGTCGCTTTTGGCCGTGGCGCAGCGGGACACTGAAGTTGTCCTTCCTGGGGTGGAAGATCTGTACT
>WFQT01000123.1 GCA_015486895.1 Anaerolineae bacterium | reverse complement strand
TGCGGATGAAGTTGACCAGCTATCCCACAAGTGCGGTTGGTACCGTTGTGAATGCTATGGTTTGTCTGCCGAGGCATAGCCTCGGCAGACAATGGGCGTGAATGAGGGAAAATCCCCATAGACAACCCACCCCCGGCGCGCTATACTGGACGATGAAAGTGTCGGCCGGCACCGGTGTAACGGGGCTGTGGGAAGCCGGGCGAAAGATGTTTTGCCCCTACGCTGGCGCGCTGAATAACGGGTGCTCCCTTGCGCCTCTTGCGACATCGCGTCGAGCTTTTAGCGACTGGAAATCACACCGCATGGGGTCTGTGGCCGAGCGCCGGCCTGCGTCAGCGCACCGCGGCGGTACGCGTCTCCGCAGAGGGACGTTCGACAACGCCCGGCGAAGTGAGTATTGTCCCGATGTATGGCTTTAGCCGTGACGGAAAGGCAGCTGTGAGCCGTTAGCCGTTAGCCGTGAGCTGTCAGCCATCAGCGCCAAGGCTTGGAGTAACTGGAAGTCACACCGCAACAACTGTTCGCCCCCTCGCTGGCTCGGAGAGGGGGCAAAGCGGAGTGCAGCGACGCTTTGGGGAGAGGTCTTGTCCGCCGGCAGGCTGTTTACATATAGGATATCGCTGTAACTATTGCGAAACCGGCCTGCGCGGGTTGCATGCCAGACGCCGTAGGGCGATCTTGCAGATGTTGTCATGATTTATAGTAGTTGGGCTAAGTCGTTACGAGTTTCCTTCTATTTTGCCATCTGCGATGTTGAGAAAACTGGGCGGGAGGCAGCAGAAAGTGGGCCCCCTCGGCTTCGAACTGAGGACCGACCGGTTTATGAGCCATATATTTGCGGTTAAGTGGCTTGATTGAAGTCCACGCTAAATACTGTATGCTAATTGATGAGTGACGGAATCACGTTTATAATGAGATAAAATTCCTACGCAGCACAGACTATCATATTGATCTGGAGTCACGATGCTGTTTGAATGGGATCCAAAGAAGGAAAGAACAAACTTACGCAAGCAGGGGGTGTCTTTTGACGAAGCGGCTACGGTGTTCCTGGATGGTTTATCCCTGACCGGTGACGATCCAGATCATTCCGTAGGCGAAGAACGGTATATCACGTTTGGCATTTCCAGTACTGGACATTTGCTTGTGTTTGCTCATACCGAACGAGATGAGAGGATTCGGATTATCAATGCGAGACCGGCAACTAGGTCAGAAAGGAGACTCTATGAAGAAGGTTAACAATGGTTTTGATGAACTTCGTCCAGAGTATCATCGCGAAGACTTCGGTACCATGGTGCGCGGAAAATATGCTACGCAAGTCCGAGAGTCCTCTAATATTGTCATACTTGATCCTGATATTGCGAAAGCGTTTCCTAATGCTTAAGTTATCAATGAGGTTTTGCGTGAGGTACTCGAGCGTACCAAAACAGATACTCGCGTGACTTCGAAATGAACTCCAGCAGAAAAAGGGGATGCAGATAACTGCAACCACTCCGCATCCCCAACCATTATGTTACCGGGACATCAGAAATGTTATTGCATGAGCTCGTTACTATTCATTCCTAATGGGCCATCCGGAACACTAAGTGCCCGGTTCTTGCCATCATTGTCCTCCAAAAAACGAATAGGCGACGCGTGCTGATGGGACTCCTGGAGATCATCGGTGACAAGGTGCACATAGTGTTCCACCATCATGAGCGTACTGTGCCCCAAAAGCCGTTTCAGCGCCAACATGCTACCTCCGCGATTTTTGCAAAATTTGGGCTATACTGAAAAACGCGGTGGAATTGGGAAAGTCAGGGGCGGCTAACGCCCACGTTGGGCAGCTAAACAAGTGATTTCATGCCTGCAAGCCCGACCCAAGATCGTACATGAGTAAGAAGCTCAGGATAGGTGCGGATGGACAACAGCGGTATCATAAAAGATCTGATTGCGGGCTTCGAGCCCAACAAACTGACGAACCTTCTGCGCCGCATCGCGCCGGATTTTCGTCCGGCTGCGCAGCAACTGGGCGACTTCATTCAGGAAGGGTCGCCGTTTGCCACGGCCGGTCAACTGGGCGTCATCGAGTTGGCCAACACCAGTACCGTCCTGGTAGCCGCTGTCCACGTGCTGGGAGCACTTGCCAGGCGCTCGAGCAAACGCAAGCAATATGAATTGGCGAAGCGCATTCTCAAGGACGGAAATCACAACGCGGGCATTTTCGCGTTCTATGGAGACGGCGGGCACTTTCGGCTTTCTCTCGTCACCATCGCGTATCACGGCACGCAGCGGAAATTTAGCGCTTTCCGGCGCTACACGTTTTTCGTCGATCCGGCGCTGCCCAACAAAACTTTCCTCCAGCAGATGCGGCGTGCGAATTTCTCGACCTTTGCCGGCATTCTGCAGACTTTTTCCCTGGAAGCTGTTTCCGACGAATTCTACAAAGAGTTCGAGCCCCAATTCGATGCCCTTGCGTCGTCTGTCAAGAATACCAGCGACGGCGATCTCCAGAAAGACTTCGCCCTTCTCTTTGTCATTCGCATCATCTTCCTCGGCTTTGTGCAGAAGAAAGGCTGGTTGGCCCACAGTGCCCGCTTCCTGCAGGACTATTGGGAGGAATATCGACGAAGTGGCCGCAACCGACAGGTTTTACAAGGAATGGCTGGCGCCGCTTTTCTTCGAAGCGCTCAACGCGGCGCCGGGGCGCCCAGTGGCTTACGGTCATGCTCCCTTTTCCAAAGCGACGCAGGAAGCGTTGCAGATGTCGCCTTACCTGAACGGTGAGCTCTTCAAGCGCAAACAAGGCGTGGACGATCAATCGCTATGGATACCTGATGACTTGATCGGCGATTTTTTCAACTTTCTCTTCCAATACAATTTCACCGTGGAAGAAAACGAACTTTACGACGAAGAACTGGAACTCAACCCCGAATTCTTGGGCATCATTTTCGAGCGCATCACCAACATGGATCAGGGTGCGGGCTACACGCCGCGGGTGGAAGTAGACCTGATGTGCCGCCTGGCCCTGGTGCGCTGGCTGCAGCAGAGTACCCAAATCGACAAGCGCGACCTGTACCACCTCTTTTTCCGGGAGGCTGGTAGCGGCGAGGCGTATGACGAATACCAGAAACAGGGCGATTTTTCGCCTGCCGAAATTCGCACGCTGATCGAGAAACTGCAAAACGTGACCGTCTGTGATCCCGCCGCGGGCTCCGGTGCTTTCGAAGTCGGCATGTTGAAAGTGCTGGATCAAATCCTGGAAAACCTGTTCGGCCGCCTCGATTTTCACGCTGGTGAGAAAGCCAAAGTCCCAACCCCTTTTGAACGCAAAAAAGCCATCATCGCCAACTCGCTCTACGGCGTGGAAGTAAAGCGTTGGGCCGTCTGGATCAACCATCTTCGCTTGTGGCTCGTGCTCTTTGTGGACATGCCGGACGAGTTTCAGCACTCTTTTGATCCCCTCTTGCCCAACCTGACCTTCAAAGTGCGCACCGGCGATTTCCTGGTGCAGCGCATCGGTGGCAAGACCTTCCCTGTGCACGGCCATGCGAACCTGCCGCCAAACGTCAAGCGCAAGATAACCTTGCTGATGCAGAAAAAACGTGACTTCTTCTACAACCGCAGCCACAATGACCAATCCATCGAACATGAGGAACTGGAGGTCTTCCGCGCTATTTTAGATGCGGAAATCGAGGAACGGAGGCGCGAAATTCGAAAGCTGCAAACGCCGGAAGCGGTCACATAATCTTTCCTGGAGGACGTGGCGCGAGCTGAAATAGCCAAACAGGAACGGCTGATGGCGCAGCGCACCGGCCAGATTGCACGTTTGCAAAGGGAAATTGCCGGGTTGAACGCGCAAAGACGCAGCTTGCAAGAAGAACGGCCCTTCATTTGGAGCATCGAATTTGCCGAAATCTTCTTCCATCGCGGCAGTTTCGACATTATCATCGGCAACCCGCCTTACGTACGGAGGGAGAATCTCAGCGATCCGAGCGGGCGACTTACACCCGACGAATATGTCGAAGCTCTACTGGAGATGGTGCGTCTGGATTTTCCAAAGTATTCGGCTAAACACGACCGCTTCAAGAAAGGCCGAAAACCAAGCCGTTGGTCTGATCTGTACGTGTTTTTTATATTCGCTCTCTCCGCCTGCTTAACCCGCAGGGTGTGCATGTCTTCATTTGCTCCAATTCCTGGTTGGACGTGGGTTACGGCGCCTGGCTGCAGGCGTTCTTCCTGCGGCAGGCCCCTTTGCATCTGGTAGTCGACAACCACGCCAAACGCTCTTTCGCCCGTGCCGACATCAACACCATCATCACTGTGGCCGGCGCACCGCGGCGCCAGGGTAAAGTACCTCATAACCATATCGTCCGCTTTGTTGCCTTCAAGAAGCCCTTCGAGGATGTCCTGATCAGTGAAAACCTCCTGGACATGGAAGAGGCGGACGATTCCCGCAAAACCGACGCTTTCCGTGTCTATCCCGTCACAGCGGGCGAACTGTTGCAAGAAGGCTCGGAATCCACCGACATGGGAACGGGCAAATATGTTGGCGACAAATGGGGTGGCAAGTACCTGCGCGTGCACCTGGCCCACTACAAAGTGCCGAAGTCCATCATCTTCGTGGATGCATTGCCGCTCACCGGCGCGGGGAAGGTGGATAAATAGAGACTGGTTGAGGAATTTGGAGGGTCGCGTGGAGCCTTCAGGCGGAGTAGCAAGGGTGATCGATGAGCAAGTCCGATTATACAATTCGAAAATGGAGGAGCATATGCCTGGGAAACTCGCTCGCGGCGTCGCCATCGTCACCGCCCGGAGTGGCCCAGCTTTGCCGAAAATCACTGGCCCCATGATGGGCGAAAATTGACAAAGGGCACACCGTACCCATCATGGCCGACTGGGTGGGCCTGACACCGCGCTCGGCCACGCGGGTCAAGGATGCCTGCGCCAGCAGCGGCGTTGCCCTGCATGAGGGGATCATCGCCATCGCGTCGGGGCTCTACGATATCGTCCTGGTTGGCGGCATCGAGAAAATGACCTCCCTGCCCACCGAACGCGTCACCGACACGCTGGCCACGGCCGGCGTGGCAGGAGTGTTGCACACCCAGTTCCAGCCCATTGTTAGCCCGGCCATTGCCAGCCTGACCTTCACAGTGAATGGATTGCTCATGATTCTTATCGGCGGGGTTGGGACACTTAGCGGCGCGCTGGTGGGGGCGGCCATCTTCAGGCTGATGACGTTTTACTTAGAGAAATGGTTTGGGGGCAGTGCCAGCTTTATTATAGGGGCTACATACATCGCGATAGTATTGTTTCTGCCCTATGGCATCGTCGGCACGTGGCAAATGCGCCGCTACGAGTTGCGTTCCGGCTGGCGGCGGTTGCTGCAACCGCTGACCCACCTAACCGGGCGAAAATAAGCCCTACCCAACAGATGGCACATGGTAACGACACGGCTTACTATTCACGCTGCTCCTCAACAATCTTACCAGCCACCGGCGGAATGGATTTGCATGAAATATGCCTCTGTGCCGACATATATGAGACAACTTCTCTCTGGGAATGAGTATGAAAAGCGGAGATAAAAGGGTGCGAAACGGCAATTTCCCCGGGAAAACAGGCCTGTTCAGCACGAAAAAAGGCCGGCAAGGTAGCTTTTGCTGCCACTAAAAGATTGACGCGGATATGCAGAAACGAACTTGACGCAGAGATAGCCGGTAGCCGGTAGCCATGCCGATAGCGATTACAACGTTCGTGTGCGTACTAACGGCTGTCGGCCACCGGCTAATGGCTCCTCAATTAAGGCGTCTCCGCATCAGGTTTTTGGTTCTGGTTTGTCCAGGTTAGGTTTTTGCGGGACAGGCGCGGGCGTTAGCTCGCACCTCCATAATTCCTATTTTCGTGTTTTGTCTAATCGTAGGGGCGCGCGATCGTGCGCTCTTACTGTGGCGGAGTGGGTCTTGAGGAGATG
>WFQT01000122.1 GCA_015486895.1 Anaerolineae bacterium | reverse complement strand
TGCCGACTCCAGGCTGCACTCGTCACGCAGTTCCCTGCGACAAGGTGTGATCGAGAATTGTCCGTGTTTCCAGAACGGTTTGCATCAGCTATAATGAGGGCACATTGAAAGCTGGACACTGGCGTTTTTGGTTTTAGCCACGGGTTGACAGAGGTTTTCGTAGACTGTTTAGCACCTTACCGGTGAAATTCTGATACACGATGCAAGAAAATGAACCACAGATTACTGGATTACACAGATTAGATAAACCAAGATTAAATAAACCCAAAATCCGTGATAATCTGTGCAATCAGTGGTTGGCTGTTTTGGTTCCGGTTCGGCTAGTTTAAGGGAAGATCGGACCAAAAAATAGTGAGATCTGTGGAATCTGTGGTTGAAATTGCCTTATTGGACCGTAAAACGGATTTTCGCCAGACTCCAGTTGAAAGAATGAGGGGGCGACATGTGAACGCTGAAATTGTGACCATTGGTACAGAACTACTTTTGGGTGAAATTGTGGACAGTAATGCTCGTTATATTGCCCGGGCGCTGCGGGATATTGGGGTGAACTTATATTTCAAAACGACCGTCGGCGATAATAAAGAGCGTATTGTTGTGGCTTTGCAAGCGGCATTAGCTCGTGCCGACGTGGTTATCACAACGGGCGGCTTAGGACCCACGGTGGATGACATGACCCGAGAATCAGTGGCAGATGCATTCGGCCGGCCACTGGAGTACCGGGGGGAACTCATCCCCGGCGTTGAAGCACTGTTCAAGCGGTTGGGGCGTACCATGTCGGAGAACAACCGGAGGCAAGCATATCTGCCTGCGGGGGCTGTGGCGATACTGAACCCTGTGGGCACGGCCCCTGCTTTCATTGTCGAAGGAGAACAGGGTATGGTCATCTCTCTCCCCGGCGTGCCGCGGGAGATGAAGTACTTGCTAGATCACGAAGTGTTGCCGTACCTGCGCCAGCGATGCGAGGGACCGGGTGCTATCATTAAAGCTGTTGTCCTGCACACAGTGGGCATTGGGGAGAGCCAGATTGACAACTTGATTGCCGACTTTGAGAGGATGGCTAATCCAACGGTGGGGTTGGCAGCCCATGAAGGAGAAACGGATATTCGCATTACAGCCAAAGCAAGCGATGAGGCGGCTGCTGATGCCCTTATTGCCCCGGTGGCAGCGACGATCCGCCGGCGTTTGGGACGTGCCATTTACGGTCAGGATGAAACGGTGCTATGGGATGTGGTGGAAGGCCTGTTGCGCCGGCGAGAGCGGATATTAGCGATCCCTTTGACGGCTGTGGCAGCAATGACGTTGGCTTCTTGGCCGGAGCTGCAAAAGTCTCGGCAAGTAGAGTGGCTCTCTCTGTCATCAGAGGAAGCGGCGGCGACGACAGCAGCCGCAGCCCGCGCGCTGGCGCAACAGGCGGCGGCTGCTGGTCACTGGGGGCTAGCGTTGACCGGTGTGCCTGGTGGTGGGCGTTTTCCTCAACCGGAAGAGGCGCCTGGGGTCACCTACTTGGCCCTTTGTAGCGGAGCACAATGCCAGGAGCAGCGTTTACCTTTCAATGGCGATGATGAAGTGAGCCGGGGCTGGATTGCTCGGGCAGCGTTAAACTTAGTGCGGTTGCAGGCCCTCGAAGAAGAGGGGGCAACTAATGAGGAGATTACATCGTGATTCGTGTCATGCAGATGGGATTGGGCCCCATTGGCTGTCGGGTAGCCCAACTGATCAGTCAACGAGAAGAGTTGATGTTGGTAGGGGCAATGGACATTGACCCGGCAAAAGTGGGCAGAACTGTTGCTCAAGTGTGCAGCTTTGAGGCTGAAGGTAGCCCGGTGGTCGGTAACAGCTTGGAGCCCTTACGGGAGTGGTACCCGGATGTGGCTGTTGTGACTACGACGTCACGGGCGGAAAGTTTGCTGGAGCAAGTATCGCCAATTTTGCGGGCCAAAGTCTCGGTGGTTTCGACCTGCGAGGAGCTGGCTTATCCTGTTGAGGCAAAGCGCCCAACGTTGCGAGAGTTGGACGCTTTAGCCCGCAGCAATAGCGTTGGCGTGCTGGGCACCGGCATCAATCCCGGGTTTGCCATGGATGCCTTGCCGCTGATGGCTTCGGCTCCTATACCTGGCGTTACTCGAATTGAGATTAGTCGTAGGGTCAATTTGAGCAACCGGCGGGCACAGTTACAACGGAAAATGGGCGTTGGTATGAGGCCTGAGGAGGCTGATCCCGCGTTTGCTTCCGGCAAAATAGGGCATGTAGGACTGGCAACCTCTTTGGCGCTGGTGGCTGCTGGCCTTTTCTGGAAGGTAGATGAAATTCGTCTCAGCCATCATTTGTTGGTTGCCGATCGTCCTTACGAGTCGTTATTAGGGCCGGTACAGCCGGGGGTGGTGATCGGCGGCACGCAGGTTGCTGAAGGCGTCGTAGACGGCCAGGTAAAGCTGGTGCTGCGGCTGACGATGGCATTGGAAGAGGCGAATGCCGGTGGTGAAATTAACTTTGAGGGGCCGTTGCCTTTCCGCGTGACGTTATCTGATTTGCAGGGAGACTGGGCAACGGCGGCTATCACGGTGAACTCCATTGCCAGCTTGCTGAGTGCCTCGCCCGGCTACCACACCATGGTGGACATTACGCCAGTGATGGCCCGCGGGATGTAAGTATGGTTGATTTACCTTTCCGTCCTCGGTTGGCGGCGGTCGGGTCGTTGAACCGGGCCAAAGTGGCGGCGACGCGACAGGTCGTTGGCAGTTTTTGGCCGGCGATGGAAGTTGTTGCTGTCGATGTGTCTTCGAGTGTGGCTTCCCAGCCGTGCGGCGAGGAAGAAACGGCTGCCGGTGCGCTCAATCGTGCCCGGGCGGCTGCCGCATTGGTCCCGGATGTGGATTTTGCTGTCGGTCTGGAAGGCGGTGTCGTTTATCACTCGGGATTGGACAGCCTTTTCATTACGGCCTGGGCAGCCGTTCTAATTCGGGGCCGGATAGAGCCATGT
>WFQT01000121.1 GCA_015486895.1 Anaerolineae bacterium | reverse complement strand
GTTCATTACGTCGTGGAAGAAGTGGATGCCGGCGAGCCTATTGCCCAAGCGGTGGTGCCTATCTACCCCGGCGACAGCCTCGCCGACCTGGAAGCGCGGATGCACGAAACGGAGCACCAGTTGCTGATCCAGGCCATCGCCGACTTGCTGGGTGACTCAAATTAGTCCGCGAAGCTAGACCTGGCAACTTGTAGATGAAAATCGAACGCAGATAACGCTAATTGTGCTAATCCTACAGATTAACGCAGATATTTTTTTGGTACCTTATCAGTGAAATTCTTGTACGCTGGACAAGAAAACAAAAATTTAACGCAGGGCCGAGAAGTAACATAGGGCCTCGTGCCCATTTGTAGGATACACACTCGCCGGCAACCCTACCGGGGCTTTATTAATATCTTACCAGTGAAATTCTTGTACGCTGGACAAGGAAATAAAAATCTAACGCCGGGCCGAGAAGTAGCATAGGGCCTCGTGCCCATTTGTGACGCAAAGAAAAAAACAAATAGCCAAACAGACTGGGGCGATTGGATCAAGATCGGATTGGAGCAGTACGATCACATAGAGAGAAAAATAAGAGACTTTGCAACTTTGCTTCTTCGCGCCTTTGCGTTTGGCTTATTGGTTCTGATTAGGCCAGGTTAGGAATCTGCGTCATCAGCGTTCCATCTACGGAGTACTTAGACACTTGCAGCTATGTTTTCCATCTCAGACAACATTTTCCGGATGACGTCGAAGCCGCCTTCCCAGAAGGCGGCTTCGGTCATATCAATACCCGCTTCGCCGAGAATTTCCGCCGGGCGAGCAGAGCCGCCGTAAGCCAACATCTTCAGATACTTCGGTTTGAAAGCATCTCCTTCTTCCTGATAGCGACGGTACAATGCCAATACCAACAATTGACCGAAGCTGTACGCGTAGCAATAGAACGGCGTGTGATAGATGTGGGGGATGGAAACCCACTCGTACTGGAACTCAGGCGTAATTTCTACGCTGTCTCCGAACTGCTCTTGTAGTTTTTCCATGTAAAGCCGGTTCAGATCCTCGGCGGAGGCGTGATTCCGGATGGCATCGTGCGCCTCCAGTTCGAAGAGGACGAAATACGCCTGCCGCATGACTGTAGCGTACATGTCGTCCATTGCTGCGGCCAACAGCTCGCGCCGGGTCAGCGGATCGCTTTCTTCTGTTAATAGCCGGTCTGTCAATAGCATTTCTGAGAAAACAGAAGCCGTTTCCGCCAATGGCAAAGGTGGATGCTGTGTCAAAATTGAGTGTTGTTCGGCCATCATGCTGTGCACTGCATGGCCTAACTCATGCGCCAACGTTGCCACATCCCGCACCCGGCCGGTGTAGTTAATCAGCACCCAGGGGGTCTGCGTCGGCAAAATCGTAGCGCAGAATGCCCCACCTTGTTTCCCTTTGCGGATCTCACTGTCAACATGATGTTGGGCAAAAACTCGCTCCGCTTTGGCCTCTACCTGTGGATCAAAGGCATTGAAAGTGTTTAGCACCATCTGAACTGCTTCTCCATAGGCCACTTTTTTCTCCGCTGGCGCTAAAGGAGCATAGATATCATACCGGCGCAGCTTTTCCATGCCTAACCACCGTGCTTTGAGACGGAAATAACGTTGGAATAACGGCGCATTGCGCTGGGCAACGGACAACAGCACCTCCACGGCTTGGTCGGGAATGTCGTTGGAAAGATTGCGCACGCCCATCGGCGTAGCAAAGCCGCGCAGGTTGACGTTTTCGTTGTACCAATCCTGCACACGATTGTTGTAGATTTGGGCAAGTACCGGGGCCTCGCCCTCAAACTTGCGGTAAAGCTCCTGGTAAGCGGCAGCGCGCAGCGCCGGGTCAGGGGAGTGGACGTAAGCGGAGAGTTCCGCTCGCGTCATGGTTCGGGTCTCTCCTTCTACCTCCAAAGTGAATTCCATCCGGCTCGTCAACATAGTGTAAAGCGTGACAACCGCCTCAATGCCGTCGGCGTCCTTCATGTTGATGATGCGCTCGGATTTCTCGTCTAAAGTGTACGGTTTGAAGCGGCGCAGGTCGCGCAAAAAATGACGGTAATCTGCATCTTCCGGCGCTTGTGGCAGCAATGCATCCGCCTGGTCATCTTCCAGGCTTTTCCACCAGAGGGTGAAAAATAAAATGCGATTTTGTACGCTGGTCAGAACTTGTTGTACCCGGTTGCGGTAGGTCAGCGCTGCTGAGGACTGGGTATCCTCAGCAAACCAGAGGCTGCCATAGCCGCCCAGAACGTACATTTGCTGCAACAGATTCTCATACGCCCGCACATCTTCCCGG